>NZ_DAIUBO010000157.1:0-9199 GCF_036846665.1 Amaricoccus sp.
GGAGGGACTTGAACCCCCACGCCTTGCGGCGCCAGAACCTAAATCTGGTGCGTCTGCCAGTTCCGCCACGCCCGCTGCCGCGCCGCCGGGCGGCCGGATCGCGCGGGCTTCCTATCAGAGCCAAATCTGCCGTGCGAGCAAAAAATGCGCGCCGAAACCGCCCCGCGCGACCGACGCGGGCTGCCCGCGAATTGGGCATTCTGCACAATCATCGGGCACAATCATGCCTTTGTTCACCAGCCCCCGCAGCGGCCGGGGGGGCCGCCATTGAATCCGGCGGGGCAAGCTGGTTTGTCGGGGCCGCAACACGGTGCCCGAAGTGGCGCCTGGCGGAGGAATGCACGGATGAAGAAGATCGAGGCGATCATCAAGCCCTTCAAGCTGGACGAGGTCAAGGAGGCCTTGCAGGAAGTCGGCATCCAGGGCTTGAGCGTCGTGGAGGCAAAGGGCTTCGGGCGCCAGAAGGGTCACACCGAACTCTATCGCGGCGCCGAATACGTCGTCGATTTCCTGCCCAAGGTGAAGATCGAGGTCGTCCTCTCCGACGACCAGGTCGAGACCGCCATCGAGGCGATCGTCTCGGCCGCCCGCACCGGCAAGATCGGCGACGGCAAGATCTTCGTGCTTCCCGTCGAACAGGCGATCCGCATCCGTACCGGCGAGGAGGGCGGCGACGCGCTCTGAGCGCGGCAGCCAACCCTCCTGACTTTCGAACGCACAACCCGAGGAAAAGCAATGAGCGACAAGAATTCCGTTCTCACGTCCCTCAAGGAGGACGACATCGCCTATGTGGATCTCCGCTTCACGGATCCGCGCGGCAAGCTGCAGCACGTGACCGTCCTGTCCGACCTCGTCGATGAGGATTTCCTCGACGAAGGCTTCATGTTCGACGGCTCCTCCATCGCCGGCTGGAAGTCGATCGAGCAGTCGGACATGAAGCTGATGCCCGACCCCACCTCGGCCTATGTCGATCCCTTCTTTGCCGAGAAGACCCTTTGCCTGCACTGCTCGGTGCTGGAGCCCGACACCAACGAGCCCTACAACCGCGACCCGCGCGGCACCGCGGAGAAGGCCGAGGCCTATCTCCGGCAGTCGGGAATCGGCGACACGTCCTATTTCGGTCCGGAGGCGGAATTCTTCCTCTTCGACGACGTGCGCTATTCGCTGGCACCCAACAAGGTCGGCTTCGCGATCGACGCGGTCGATGCCGCCTGGAACACCGACACCGAATACGAGATGGGCAACATGGGCCATCGCGCCGGCGTCAAGGGCGGCTACTTCCCGGTGCCCCCCGTGGACGCGGCCCAGGACATCCGCTCCGAGATGCTCTCCACCATGAAGCGCATCGGCATGAAGGTGGACAAGCACCACCACGAGGTCGCCTCGCCGCAGCACGAGCTCGGCCTGGTCTTCGGCACGCTGACCGAGCAGGCCGACAACATCCAGAAGTACAAATACGTCATCCACCAGGTCGCCGCCGCCTATGGCAAGACCGCGACCTTCATGCCCAAGCCCTATTACGGCGACAACGGCTCGGGCATGCATGTGAACATGTCGATCTGGAAGGGCGGCAAGCCGATCTTCGCGGGCGACAAGTATGCCGATCTGAGCCAGGAGGCGCTCTGGTTCATCGGCGGCCTGCTCAAGCACGCCAAGACGCTGAACGCCTTCACCAACCCGACCACCAACAGCTACAAGCGGCTGATCCCCGGCTTCGAAGCGCCGGTGCTGCGCGCCTATTCGGCCCGCAACCGCTCGGGCTGCGTGCGCATCCCCTGGACCGAGAGCCCCAAGGCCAAGCGCGTCGAGGCCCGGTTCCCGGATCCGGCCGCGAACCCCTATCTCGCCTTCGCCGCGCTCCTGATGGCGGGCATCGACGGCATCAAGTCGAAGATCGATCCGGGCGAGGCCTCGGACAAGGACCTCTACGACCTGCCGCCCGAGGAGCTGGCCGGGATCCCGACCGTCTGCGGCAGCCTGCGCGAGGCCCTGGAGAGCCTCGCGGCCGACCACGCCTTCCTGCTCGCGGGCGACGTCTTCACCAAGGACCAGATCGACGGCTACATCGCGCTCAAGTGGAACGAGGTCTATGCCTTCGAGCACACGCCGCATCCGATCGAATACCAGATGTATTATTCCTGCTGAGACAGGCAGCCATCGAAGACAGGGGGCGGCCGGCGACGGTCGCCCCTTCTTCATTCACCGCCGGTCCAGCAACTCCGCCACGAAGACCGGCACCGCTTCGCCTGCCGGGCCATAGCGGCACTCGTCGAAGATCGCGGCATTGTCCGACGGCGCGAGATTGATCTCGCATGTCCGGATCCCGAAGCCGCGCGCCGTCTCGACGAAGCCGGCGGCGGGATAGACCGAGCCCGAGGTGCCGATCGCGACGAAGAGATCGGCCTCCGCAAGCGCCGTCTCGATCGCTTCCAGTCCGAGCGGCATCTCCCCGAACCAGACCACGTCGGGGCGCAATCCTCCGGCTCGGCCGCAGGCGCCGCAGGCGGCCGCGACCGAGAGCTCGCCACGGCAGGGCGCGCGCGCGCCGCATCCCAGGCATCGCGACCGGAGGAGCTCACCATGCATGTGATGGACCTGCCGCGACCCGGCGCGTTCGTGCAGGTCGTCGATGTTCTGGGTGCAGAGAAAGAGGCTCCCGCCCCGCGCGGCCAGACCGCCCGCGAGGCTCGCGAGCGCGGCATGGGCGGCATTCGGGACGGCCGCCAGAAGGTTGCGCCGGCGCAGGTTGTAGAAGGCATGCACCCTCTCCGGATCGGCGGCGAAGGCCTCGGGCGTCGCGAGTTTCATCGGATCGAATTTCGCCCAGATCCCGCCCGTATCCCGGAAGGTGCCGAGCCCGCTCTCGGCGGAGACGCCCGCGCCGGTCAGAACGAAGAGCCGCCTCACCACATCATCCCCGCTCGATCCTCTTTGCCGCTGCCGCAAAACAAGATATAGACGAAGCGGAGCAGTCCTGCGCTACCAACCGCGCGGGAATAGAAAGAAAAGAGCCGCCGCATGGTGCATGCCCCCGATCTCTTCGGCGACGACGCCGCGTCGCAGACCTATGGCGCCGCCGACATCGAGGTTCTCGAAGGTCTCGAGCCGGTCCGCAAGCGGCCGGGCATGTATATCGGCGGCACCGACGAGCGGGCGCTGCATCACCTGGTGGCCGAGGTGCTCGACAATGCCATGGACGAGGCGGTGGCGGGCCATGCCAACCGCATCGAGATCGAGCTGCAAGGCGACTTTTCCGTCACCATCCGCGACAACGGCCGCGGCATGCCGGTGGACCGGCATCCGCGCTTCCCGGACAAGTCGGCGCTGGAGGTGATCCTCTGCACCCTGCATGCGGGCGGCAAGTTCTCGGGCAAGGCCTATCAGACCTCGGGCGGACTGCACGGGGTCGGCGTATCGGTGGTCAATGCGCTCTCCGATCATGTCGCGGTCGAGGTGGCGCGGGGGCGCCAACTCTATCGCCAGGAATTCTCCCGCGGGCATCCGACGGGCCAGCTGCAATCGCTCGGGGCAGCGCCGAACCGGAGGGGCACCAGCGTCACCTTCCATCCCGACGCCGAGATCTTCGGCGCCTCGGCCCGGTTCAAGCCGGCGCGGCTGCTGCGCATGGCGCGGTCCAAGGCCTATCTCTTCTCCGGCGTCGAGATCCGCTGGCGCTGCGACCCGGCCTGCATCGGCGCGGGCGACGACACGCCCGAGAGCGCCACCTTCCATTTCCCCGGGGGCCTCTCCGACTATCTCGGCGAGCGGCTCGGCGGGGCGCAGTGCTATGCGGAGAAGCCCTTCGCGGGGCGGGTGGATTTCGCCGAGCGCTTCGGGGCGGGCACCGTCGGCTCGGTGGAATGGGCGATCAACTGGACGCCGCAGCGCGACGCCTTCGTCGCCTCCTATTGCAACACCATCCCCACGGCGGAGGGGGGCACCCACGAGGCGGGGTTCTGGGCGGCGCTGCTCAAGGGAGTGCGCGCCTATGGCGAGCTCAGCTCGAACCGCAAGGCGGCGAGCATCACCCGCGAGGACGTGATGGACGGCGGCTCGGCGATGATCTCGGTCTTCATCCGCGAACCGGAATTCGTCGGCCAGACAAAGGACCGGCTCGCCACCCAGGAGGCGGCGCGGCTGGTCGAGGCGGCGGTGCGCGACCGTTTCGACCATTGGCTGGCAGCAGATACAAGGACTTCCGGAGCGATCCTCGACTATCTGGTACTCAAGGCCGAAGAGCGGGCGCGGCGGCGGGCGGAGAAGGAGACGAGCCGCAAGACCGCGGTCAAGAAGCTGCGCCTGCCGGGCAAGCTCGCGGATTGCTCGGGGGCGACGCGCGATGGCTCGGAGCTCTTCCTCGTGGAGGGCGACAGCGCCGGCGGCTCAGCCAAGCAGGCGCGCAACCGAAAGACGCAAGCCGTGCTGCCGCTGCGGGGCAAGATCCTCAACGTGCTTGGGGCGGCGTCCTCAAAGATGATGGCGAACCAGGAGCTCGCCGACCTCTGCCAGGCGATGGGGGTGCAGACCGGCGCGCGGTTCCGGCTCGACGACCTGCGCTACGAGAAGATCATCATCATGACCGATGCCGACGTGGACGGGGCGCATATCGCCTCGCTCTTGATGACCTTCTTCTTCACCCAGATGCGGCCGTTGATCGACCACGGGCACCTATATCTTGCGGCGCCACCGCTCTACCGGCTGACGCAAGGGGCGAAGTCGGTCTATGCGCGGGACGATGCGGAGAAGGAGGCGGCGATGGCCAAAGGGCTCGGCGGGCGGGGCAAGATCGAGCTCTCGCGCTTCAAGGGGCTGGGCGAGATGATGCCGGCCCAGCTCAAGGAGACCACCATGGACCCGGCCCGCCGGACGCTGATCCGGGTGACGATCGCCGAGGACGAGGGCGAGACCGGCAGCCTCGTGGAGCGGCTGATGGGCAAGAAGCCGGAGCTGCGGTTCCAGTATATCCAGGAGAATGCCCGGTTCGTGGACGAGGACGAGCTCGACGTCTGATCCTGGCGCGGGATGAAAGGTTTACGGGGATTCGTTCAGGCTGGAATGTGGCTGGGAACCGGCTGGAAAATGGCTTGCCACTGAAATAGTCGGGATTGAGCGTTAACCTTTGTCCGGTGAGCCGGAGAGTCGTGCCACGAGGGCTTCGGCCGCGGGGATCCGGCGGCCGAAGCTGTCTGCGGCGGGTGTGTGGCCGCCGGCCCGAAGCACCGCCTTGGCATCCGAGAGTTGATCGAGGGCAGCGCGTGCCATCCCAAGGTCGGACGTTCGCTCGGCCAGAGCAAGCATTGCCAACGCCTGATTACCGGTCGCGCTCGCCCAGTCGAGCGGCATGCGCTCGCGCGTCCGCTCTTCCAGCGCGGCGCGGAAGGCGACCACCGCCTCCTTCAGCCGCTCCGTGCCGCTCTCCCGCTGCCCGAGGGTCCAGAGGGCGGTGCCGAGGTTCATCTGAGTCGCCGCCCAGTCGAGCGGCATGCGCTCGCGGGTCTGCTCCAACAGCGCTGAACGGTACGCGGCGACCGCCTGCTTCAGCCGCGCCGTGCCGCTCTCTCGCGCCCCGAGCATCAAGAGCACATTGCCGAGGCTCATCTGGGTTGTCGCCCATCCAAGCGGCACACGCTTTCGGGTGAACTCGTCCAGAACGGCAAGGTAGGCCGTCACCGCCTCCTCCAGCCGAGCCGTACCCCTCTCACGCGCCCCGAGAGTCGTAAGCGCATTGCCGAAGTTCAATAGGGTCATAGCCCAGTCGAGCGGTAAGTGCTCACGGGTCCGCACGCCTAGCGCGGCACTGTAGGCTGCTACCGCCGCCTCCAGCCGCATCGTGCCGCGCTCCCGCTCCCCAAGCCTCAAGAGCGCATTGCCGAGGTTCATTTGGGTCTTCGCCCAGTCGAGCGGCACCCGCTCGCGGGTCTGCAACTCAAGCGCGGCGCGGTAGGCCTCCACCGCCTCCTCCAGCCGCGCCGTGCCGCTCTCCCGCTCCCCAAGAGTCAGCAAAGCGTTGCCAAGGTTCATCTGAACCGTTGCCCAGCCTAGCGGCACGCGCTCGCGAGTCAGGTCTTCTAGTGCCGCACGGAAGGCCCCTACCGACGCCTCAAGGCGCTCCACACCGCTTTCCCGCTCCCCAAGCGTTGCCAGCGCAAGGCCAAGGTCGTTCCACGCCATGCCTCGCTGATTGGTGTCGACGGCCCGAGCATGGCTGATCCGCGCCAGTTCGATAGCGACGTCGAGATCGAGCCGCGCGCCCTTGTCGCGGCCGCGCTCGTACCAGACCTCCCGTTCTCGCTGAAGAAGCGCGAATAGGACGGCGGGGTCGGGCGTTTCCAGCGTCAGGCCCCGGGCGATCTGCCGTGCTGCTCCCTCCGCGTCGAAGGCCAGCAGGTGCTGGGTGACGGCGGCCTTGAGGAGCTGGCGCATCCCGGTCTCGGCCCGATCGACGGCCGCATCGGCCTCGGTCGCGGCCCTGTCGAGTTCGCCCTCGGCGGTCAGGGCGGCGAGGCGGCGGAGGGTGGCGTCGACGAAGGCGTCGGCGTTGCTGCCGCCTTGGCCGCGCGCCTGCGCCTGCGCCGCGCGGTCGGCGGCGGCGTCGAGGGCGAGCAGGGCTTCGGCGCGGTCGGCGATGCGCGGGCTGATCTTGCGTGCCATGGCGATCAGCGTGTCCTCGGGGACCGTGGTCCGCTTGATGGCGTGCAGTTCCCGGACGAGGGCGAGGATTTCGGTGGTGTCCTCCCTGACCGCCTGCAGCAGTTCGATCGCGATGCCGTGGCGGCGGAGGGTTTCGCGCCAGAGCTCGGGGGTGATCGTGGCGAGGTAATCGGCCTCGGCGAGCATCACGCCGAGGGTCTGGCGGGTGATGGCGCGGAAGAAGGCTTCCGGCAGGGGCGCGGCGGTGAAGTCGCGGCCCTGGGGCGAGGCCTTGACGGCGGCGACCATGGCCTCGGTGGTGCGGGCGGGGTCGAGGCCGGCGGCGGCGAAGACGGCGGGGTCGGCGAAGGCTTCGGGCGCCACCTGCCAGAAGAGGGCGAGGGCGTCGTCGCGGGCGGGGCCGGGATGGGTGAAGTGGCGGGCGTGCTCCTCGGCCTGGCGGGTCATCTCGGCGGCGAGCGGGGTGAGGTTGGAGTCCCGGAGCACGGCGGCGAGCACCTTGCCGTTGCTGGCGAGGTCGGCCAGCGCCTTGACGCGGTTCACCGGGTCCGGGTCGAGGCCGAGCTTGCGCGCCGCCAGTAGGAGGCCGGCGAAGGTGGAGAAGCTGGTGATCGTGAAGATGGCCAAGCCGGTGCCTCCGCTCGCGGGGCAGGATCGGCGGCGGGGTCGATCCTGTCAACGGGCGGGCGGCGTCCGGGCGGGGCGATCGCCTCTGGCGTTCCTTTCTTCTTCGACCGTCCCGCTGAAAGACGAGGGCAGCGCCCGGCCCGGGCCGGTGCAAAGCGCCCGCCTGGGGGGCGGGGCGGGCGCTGCCCGGCGGTGCCCGCCGGGCGGGGTGGTGGCGCCAGGCACGCCCATACCTGAGGCGGTCAGGGTTATGTTGCCGGATGCGTTTCCCCAGGGCGGTGCGCCTCGAGCCCCGCCCGCGGCAGGGCCGGCGCGGCCCGATCGCCACGGGTCGATCGGGCTGGGGAGCCTCGGTACGGGCTTGATGGGGATCGGCGGCGATGGGGCGCGGGTGCCACTCGGTCCGGGACGATCATCCGGCTGCCCGGCGGCGCTCGCAGGATGGGACAGCGGCGATCGGCCCGCTACAGCACGAAATCGAGCGCGGTGTATTCCCATGCCCGCGCGGCGCCGTCGACGATCACGATCTTGAAGTCCGGCGCATAGGGGGCGTAGGTGTTTCCGTAGACGATGGTGTTCGTGCCTTCCTCGCGGAGGTACAGATCCCGGACGTCGGGTCCCGGGCCGATGCCGCGGAAGACGAAACCCTCGTTGAAGGTCGGAAACGGATGGCCGTTGATGTTCGCATCGATCGCCGAGAGGTCGATGACGTCGCCGCGAGCGTTTCCCGGATTGTCGAACCCGAAGATGTGGTCCGGAGCCGCGACCGGCGTTTCGGTGTTCTGGGTGAAGGATGGCTTGTTCAGGTCGGGATCGAGGATCGTCGAATCGCCCGTATATTTGAACATCACTTCATTGAAGACGAAGCGGTCGGCTCCGGCGCCGCCATAGAGCCGGTCCTGGCCTTCGTTGCCGATGAGGACGTCGTTGCCGCGCCCCCCGAACAGGTAATCCGCGTAGGTGCCGCCGCTGAGCTTGTCCCGGCCGGTCCCGCCATAGATCACGTCCACCCCGGCATTGCCGGCGATCCGGTCGTTGCCGTCGCCGCCGAACAACCGGTCGTCGCCGGCGCCGCCGGCGATCAGATCGTTGCCGGCCAGCGCCCAGACCCTGTCATGGCCGTCTCCGGCCAGGATCTTGTTGTTGGCATTGTTGGTAATAATTCTGTCGTTGCCGGCGCCGGACGCCACATTCTCGATTATCGTTCGCGCGGAGATCTGAAGACGGTATCCGTAATCATAGTTCAAGAGCGGATTGTAATAGCTTCCCGGCCTCAGATCGATAGAGAGGTTATATACGAACCGCCCGGACCAATGCGTGAAATCGAACCAATCCGTGCCACTCAGATCGATGATCTTGTATAGCCGCCCTTCCATCTGCGGGGTCAGGATCCAGTAAGAATTGCCGTAATGCGACATGGTTCCCCCACCTGACCATTATTAAGACTATGTTTCCATTTTTCTCATTGGTCAATAACCCACAAGACGTATCACATCTTCTTAAAGTAGAATTCAAGCAACTTGGGCGATCACTCGGGACGGGGCTAGCGGTTGCCGGCGGCCGCGCGCCAGCCGGCGGCCTCGGCCTCGGCGGGGTTGCAGAACCAGGCCTCGCCGCTGGCGGTGTCGATGCCGGTGCGCGCGTACCAGGTCGAGCCGGGGGTGTGGTAGATGCGCTCCCCCGAGGCGGTGATGTTGCCCTTGATCGGGCAGGCGGGGTCGGGGACCGTCGCGGCGGCCGGCTGCCAGCCGTGGCGGCGGTAGTCCCAGGCGGCCTCGGCCTCGCCCTGCCAGACGCCGCGCCGCGCCGCCCGCGCACGGGTCTCGGTTTCGGCATAGGCCCGGCTGAAGTGGAGATAGGCCCAGGCGAGGCCCTCGCCGACCAGGGTCTCGCCGAGGTCGCGCCCGTCCGCCGTGCAGGA
>NZ_DAIUBO010000158.1:0-9151 GCF_036846665.1 Amaricoccus sp.
GCGCAACCCGGTGCTGACCGAGAACCTGACCGGGCTGGCGCGGCTGGTGCGCATGGCGGTGGTGCCGGCGATGGAGAATGTCGCGCTCTGGCACGAGCGCGACATTTCGCATTCGAGCGTCGAGCGCATGATCGGGCCGGATGCGACGGTCACGCTGGATTTCGCACTGGCGCGGCTGACGGGAGTCGTCGAGAAGCTGGTGGTTTATCCGACGAACATGATGCGCAACATGAACAAGTTCCGCGGCCTCGTGCATTCCCAGCGCGTGCTGCTGGCCCTGACGCAGAAGGGGGTCAGCCGCGAGGCCGCCTATGCGATCGTGCAGCGCAACGCGATGAAGGTCTGGGAACAGGGCGCGGATTTCCTCGAGGAGCTGAAGGCCGACCCGGAGGTGGGCGCCGCCCTCTCCCCCGAGGAGATCGAGGCGAATTTCGACCTCGGCTTCCATACGCGGCACGTGGACCGGATCTTCCGGCGGGTCTTCGGGGAGAGCTAGGGGCTTTCCGTCAGACGATCAGGTCGTCCGAGAGCGCGGCCCCGGTCGTGCCGAGGATGGTCAGTTCCTGGCCGCCCGGGAAGGTGAAGACCAGATCGGCGCCCCGCTGCTCGGCGGAGGCGAGGGCCTCGGCAGGGGTGGCGAAGCCGAAGGCTTCCGCCAGCCGGATGGTGTCGTAATCGTCCTGGAAGTCGCGGATCGTGTCGCGCTGGGAGGTGGGCTCGAAGACGAAGGTATCGCGACCGCTGCCGCCGGAGAGCAGGTCGCTGCCTGCCCCGCCGAGGAGGACGTCGTGGCCGGGGCCGCCCGAGAGCCGGTCGCCGCCTCCGCCGCCGCGCAGCACGTCGGCCCCGGCATCGCCCCAGAGCTTGTCGCCGCCGGTGCCGCCCCGGATCCAGTCGTTGCCGTAGCCGCCGCTCAGGCGGTCGCTGCCCGAGCCGCCGCCGTCGAGTCGGTCGTTGCCCTGCTCGCCGTGGAGCCGGTCGTTCCCGGTCGCGCCGCCGTTCAGCCGGTCGTCGCCGGCGCCGCCGTGGATGATGTCGTCGCCCTCGCCGCCATTGATCACGTCGCCGCCGTCGCCGGCGGTGGGACCGAAGCCGAGGCGGGCGACCGCGCCGTCGATGCCGATCGTGTAGAGAGTGCCGTCGAGACCCTCGGCGAAGGAGGTGATGCCCGCGAAGGCGGCTCCCCGGGGCACGATCTGCCCGGTGTGGTTGGTCACGTCGACGGCCTGGCCCCCGACGATGCGCAGGCTCCAGAGCTGGTCGGTGACGAAATCGGAGAAGAGATAGCGGCCCGGCAGTCCGGGCGAAGGCCCGCGGTTGACGTAGCCGCCGACCACGGCGAAGCCGCCCTCCGCATCGTGGCCGTAATCCGTCACCGGGCGGGTGAGCACGGGGCTGCCGGCCGGGGGATTGCCGGGCACGGTGTCGTTGAAGACGCGAAACCCTTCCTCGACCTTCCAGCCGTAATTGGCCCCGCCCCGGCCGGCGGGCTGGAAGTCGATCTCCTCGCGCGCCGCCTGGCCCACGTCGCCGATGTAGAGGTCGCCCGTTTCGCGGTCGAAGCTGGCGCGCCAGGGGTTGCGCAGGCCGAGCGCCCAGATCTCGCCGGCGCCGCGTCCGACGAACGGGTTGTCCGCCGGGATGGCGTAGTCGCGGGCGCCGTCGGCGGGGAAGTCGTCGCGGTCGACGTCGATGCGCAGCATCTTGCCCCAGAGCGCGCGCGGATTCTGGGCGTTGTTGGCCGGATCCCCGCGCAGGCCCTCGTCGCCCACGGCGACATAGAGCATTCCGTCGGGGCCGAAATCCATCCAGCCGCCGTTGTGGTTGCCCGCGCCGTTGTCCTTGTCGATCACCAGGATCAGGTTGGGGCGCACGGCGACGTCCGGGTCCCCGGCCGCCCGGCGGTATTCCACGATCGCGACATCGCCGTCGGCCTGGGTGAGATACACGAAGAGGCGGCCGTTCCGCGCGTAATCGGGGTGGAACGCGAGGCCGAGCAGGCCCTGCTCGTTGCCCCGGGCCAGCGCGGCATCCGGAATGTCGAGGAAGGGGCGCGGATCGACCGCGCCGCTGCGGGTGTCGAGGATCAGGATGCGGCCGCTGTGCTGCTCGACCACATAGAGGCGGTCGGGGTCGCCGGGCGCCGGCGCGGCGTAGACCGGGCGCTCGAAGACATGCGCCCCGATCCGCGTCAGGGTGATGCTGGCGGAGGTCGGGGTCTCCGCGTCGGCGTTGAACCCGTAGAGCCGGTCGTCGCCCGCGCCGCCGAAGATGCGGTCGCGGCCCTCGCCGCCGGTGATCACGTCGTCGCCGCTGCCGCCGAAGGCGGTGTCCGCGCCGCCGCGGGCGGCGATCCGGTCGTCGCCGCCCCCGCCCGAGAGCGTGTCGCCGAGCCGGGACCCGCGGAGCCGGTCCGCCGCCGGGGTTCCGGTGACCTGCACCGGCGCCGCCCCCGCCGGCGGCTAGCTGCCCGGCAGCTCGGTCATGAGCTGCGCCTTGGCCAGCTGGAGGCTCTCAGCCATCTTGGTGCGAATCGTGGCCTCGTCGGCCTTGTCGCCGAGGTCGCGGGAGAGCTTGCGCACCACGTCCTCCTGTCCGGCCTCCTCGAAATCCGACTTGACCACCTCGATGGCATAGGACGCCGCTTCGTCACCGCGCTTGCCGAGGAGCTCCGCCGCCCAGAGCCCGACGAGCTTGTGCGCCCGCGCGACGGCCCGGAACTGCATCTCCTGATCGTGGGCGAACTTGTTCTCGAAGCCCTTTTCGCGGTCCTTGAAGCTGTTCATCCTTGCCCCTCCTGCTGTGGCGGTCTGTCGCGAAGATAAGCATCCGCCCTGCCCTGCGACAAGGTCTGACACGGGATTTGCATCGGGCAGCGCGATCGCCTGCGCCCGCGTTCCCGGCAGGCCCGGGTCACCACGCCGCCCGGCGGGCGCTGCCCTCGTCCCGGGGCGGGGCGGTCGGGGAAGGAAGGACGGGCTCCGGATGCGATCGCCCCGCATGGACCGAGGGAGACGCTTGCTCCTTTTCCGGGCAGGGTATAGAGAGCGGCGGAACGGGAAAGGCGGCCCCTGCGGCCGGCCTTTCCCATCGTCGTTTTCGGAGACAGGCATGGCCCGGCGCAGACTGGTTTACGAGGGCAAGGCGAAGATTCTCTACGAAGGACCCGAACCCGAGACGCTGATCCAGTATTTCAAGGACGATGCGACGGCCTTCAACGCCCAGAAGAAGGCCGTGATCGAGGGCAAGGGCGTGCTGAACAACCGCCTCAGCGAGCATTTCATGGCCGGGCTGAACGCGATCGGCGTGCCGACGCATTTCATCCGCCGGCTCAACATGCGCGAGCAGCTGATCCGCATGGTCGAGATGATCCCGCTGGAGGTGGTGGTGCGCAACTACGCCGCCGGCTCGCTCTCGAAGCGCCTCGGCATCCCCGAGGGACAGCAGCTGCCGCGCCCGATCATCGAATTCTATTACAAGGACGATTCCCTTGGCGATCCGCTGGTCACCGAGGAGCATATCGTCGCCTTCAACTGGGCCGCGCAGCAGGACATCGACGACATGATCGCGCTGGCGCTCCGGGTGAACGACTTCCTCTCCGGCATGTTCCTCGGCGTCGGCATCCGCCTCGTCGATTTCAAGATCGAGATCGGCCGGGTCTACGACGGCGACTTCCAGCGGCTGATCGTCGCCGACGAGATCTCGCCCGACAGCTGCCGCCTCTGGGACATCGAGACCGGCCGCAAGCTCGACAAGGACGTGTTCCGCCAGGATCTCGGCAGCCTCGCGGATGCCTATACCGAGGTCGCCAAGCGGCTGGGCGTCATGCCGCGGACCAACGGCCGCACCCATGTCGGCCCCAAGCTGGTGAACTGATGCGCGCGCGGGTGCATGTGACGCTGAAGCCCGGCGTGCTCGATCCGCAGGGCGAGGCGGTGCGCCATGCGCTCGGCTCGCTCGGCTTCGAGGGCGTCGGCGAGGTGCGCATGGGAAAGGTGATCGAGCTCGATCTGGCCGAGGGCGACCCTGGCGCGGCGCGCGACCGGGTGACGGAGATGTGCGAGAAGCTGCTCGCGAATACCATCATCGAGAACTACACGGTTGACGTTGCCTGACTCTTTCGGGCGGGCGGGCTTCCGGCCCCTGCCCCGCCAGCGACCGCCTACGGAGGCTTGACATGCGCGCGGCCGTCCTCAGGGCCTACAATGCCGACCTGTCGATCGAGGACTTGCCCGATCCGGCGCCCGAGGCGGACGGCGTGGTGCTGCGCACCATCGCCTGCGGCATCTGCCGTTCGGACTGGCACGGCTGGACAGGCGAGCACCCGCGGGTGAAGCCCGGCCAGATCCAGGGCCACGAATACTGCGGCGAGGTGGTCGAGGCCGGGCCTCTCTCGGCGTGGAAGCCGGGCGACCGCGTGGTGGCGCCCTTCATCCTCGCCTGCGGCCGCTGCCCCGCCTGCCAGTCGGGCCACCAGAACACCTGCCCCGACCAGCGGCTGCCCGGCTTCGTCGAGCCGGGCGCCTTCGCCGAATACGTCGCGGTCCCCCTCTCCCACAACCTGGCGCGGCTTCCCGAGACGCTGTCGCCGACCGTGGCGGCCGGCCTCGGCTGCCGGGTGACCACCGCCTGGCACGCGCTGACCGGGCGGGCCGAGCTGCGCGCCGGCGAGTGGCTGGCGGTGCACGGCACCGGCGGGATCGGCCTCGCAACGCTCCTGCTCGGCAAGGCCCTCGGCGCACGGGTGGTGGTGGTCGACGTGGTGCCCGAGAAGCTCGCCCATGCCCGCGGCTTCGGCGCCGACGCGGCGATCGACGCCCGCGACGGCGACACCGCGGCGGCGATCGTCGATCTGACCGGCGGCGGCGCGGATGTCTCGGTCGAGGCGCTGGGCATCGCCCAGACCACCAATGCCTCGATCGAATGCCTGGCACCGCTCGGCCGTCACGTGCAGGTCGGCATGCCGGTCGGGCATACCGCGCGCATGGAGATCAACATGAACGCGGTCTACATGAAGAACCTCGCGCTCTACGGCACGCGGGGCATGCCGTCGTGGCGCTATCCCTCGCTGCTGGCGCTGATCGAGCAGGGCGCGGTCGACTTCGCGCCGCTGATCGCCCGCGAGGTGAGGCTCTCGGAGGCCTCGGACGAGCTTCGCGCCTTCAACGGCCCCACAGCGCCCGGAGTGGCCGTGATCACCGATTTCAGCCAGTGAGGAGACCCGCGTGAAAGCTGCCGTCCTCGTCTTCCCCGGCTCGAACTGCGACCGGGACATGGCCGTGGCGCTGACGCGCGCCGGCGCGGACGTGACGATGGTCTGGCACAAGGACACCGGGCTGCCGCGCGGCCTCGACCTGGTGGCGATCCCCGGCGGCTTCTCCTTCGGCGACTACCTGCGCTGCGGCGCCATCGCCGCGCGCTCGCCGATCATGCGCGCGGTGGTCGATTTCGCCCGGTCCGGCGGGCATGTGCTCGGGGTGTGCAACGGCTTTCAGGTGCTGATCGAGGCCGGGCTCCTGCCCGGGGCGCTGATGCGCAATGCCGGGCTGAAGTTCGTCTGCCGCACGGTCGAGCTCGAGGTCGCGACCGCCGACAGCGCCTTCACGCGGCTCTGGACGCGGGGCGCGCGGCTGAGCCTGCCCATCGCGCATCACGACGGCAATTACATCGCCGATGCCGCGACCCTCGCCCGGCTCGAGGGCGAGGACCGGATCGCGCTGCGCTATCTGGGGAACCCGAACGGGTCGGTGGCGGATATCGCCGGGGTGCTGTCGCGGAACCGGCGCGTGCTCGGCATGATGCCCCATCCCGAGCGCGCCGTGGAGGCCGCCCATGGCGGCACCGACGGCGCCGCGCTCTTCGGCGGCTTGGCGCTCGCTGCCGAGACCATGGTGCAGCAGGCTTGAGCCCGGCGCGTCCCGGGCGTATTTTTCCCCCCCGATGATGCAGCCGGACAACACCCTGGGGCCGAGGAGAAATCCCGCGCGCGCATGGATGCGCGCGGCCGTGCTGGCATCGCTCGCGCTGATGGCGCTGGTGATCTGGGCGAGCCAGATCTATCTCACCCGCACCTTCAGCGAGGAGCAGAAGGCCGATTCCGTGCGCCGCGCCACGCTCTATGCCGGCGCGATCCAGAGCGCGATGCAGCGCCACGCCGTGGTGCCGCTCCTGCTGGCGCGCGACCCGATCCTGATGCAGGCGCTGCGCACCGGCCGCTACGAGGGGGCGGAGGAGCGGCTGGCGAGCTTCCGCGAGGAGATCGGCGCCGGCTCGATCTTCCTGCTCGATCCGGTCGGGCGGATCGTGGCGGCGAGCGACGAGCGCCCGCGCGAGCAATACGACGGCGACAAGGCCTATTTCACCAAGGCCATGGCCTCGACCGGCACCGAATTCTCGATGATCGAGAACGAGGACGGTGCCTTCAGCTTCCACTATGCCCGGCAGGTCTTGGTCGAGGATCAGGTGCTGGGCGTCGTCGTGGTCACCGTCGATCTCGGGGCGCATGAGGAGGGCTGGCGGCGCACCGGCATCAAGATCGCCGTGACCGATTCCGAGGGCGACATCCTGCTCGCCTCGGAGCCGGCCTGGCGCAGCAATTCGCTCTCCAGCGTCCTCGCCCCGGGCTCGGAGGCCTCGCTGGTGCGCAATGCGCTCCGGAGCGCGCAGAACACCATCGGCGAGGTTCCCTATACCTATATCGGCGACACGCCCTATCTGCTGGCCGAGGTGCCGGTGGGGTTCCGCAACTGGCGCCTGACCTTCTTCTCGACGCTCGAAGGCGTGCGGGCGCGGGTCAACGGCGGGCTGGCCATGATCGTGATGGTGATGGCCCTTCTGCTGGCGCTCGCCCTCTACATGCTCTCGCAGCGGACGCGGGCGGAGAGCCGGCGCCTGCAGAAGGAATCGACCGAGCTGCGCGCGCTCAATCGGCGGCTCTCGGACGAGATCGCGGCGCGCAAGCGGCTGGAGAAGAACCTCAAGGAAGCCGAGCAGAGCCTCGAGCAGGCGTCGAAGCTCGCCGCGCTCGGCCAGATGTCGGCGGCCGTGAGCCACGAGCTGAACCAGCCGCTGGCCGCGATGAAGACCTATCTCGCCGGGGCGCGGCTGCTCCTGCAGCGGCGCCGGCCCGACGAGGCGGTCAGCTCCTTCCAGCGCATCGACGATCTGATCAACCGGATGGGTGGGATCACCCGCCAGCTCAAGTCCTATGCGCACAAGGGCGAATTGTCGCTCGAGCCGATCGACCTGCGCGACAGCGTGCGGGCGGCGCTGTCCCTGATGGCGCCGCAGCTGACCAAGATGCCGGTCTCGATCTCGACCACCATGCCCTCGGGGCCGGTGATCGTGCGCGCCGATCCGATCCGCGCCGAGCAGATCATCGTGAACCTGCTGCGCAACGCGCTCGACGCGGTCAGCTCCCGCACCGACCGGCGCATCAAGATCCTGCTGGTTCAGGGCGAGATGGTGCTCCTGTCGGTGGAGGACAACGGCACCGGCATCAAGGACCCGGACAAGCTCTTCGAACCCTTCTATACAACCAAGAGGCCCGGCGAGGGTCTCGGGCTCGGTCTCGCGATCTCGGCGGGTCTGGCTGCGGAACTCGGCGGGCGGCTCGTGGCCCGCAACGCACCGGACGGAGGTGCGGTCTTCGAACTGCTCCTGCCGCGGGACACGGGACAGAGCCAGGCCGCGGAGTAGGACATGGACATCAAGCGATCGGTCGCGATCATCGACGACGAGGCGCATCTGCGCGAATCCGTCGCGCAATACCTGCAGCTCTACGGCTTCGACACCGCGACCTATGACGCGGCCGAGCCGGCGCTCAAGCAGATCTCGCCCGATTTCGCGGGCATCGTCGTCACCGACATCCGGATGCCCGGCATGGACGGGATGGCGCTGCTGCGCAAGATGCAGTCGGTCGACCCCGGGTTGCCGGTGATCCTGATGACCGGCCACGGCGACGTGCCGATGGCGGTGGAGGCGATGCGGATCGGCGCCTTCGACTTCGTGGAGAAGCCCTTCGAGCCCGAGCGGCTGCGCGATCTCTGCCAGCGCGCCACCGAGATCCGCGCGCGCACGCTGGAGACGCGGGCGCTGCGCCGGGAGCTCTCCGACGGGACGGTGCTGATGCGGCGGCTGATGGGCAACAGCCCGAGCGTGGCGAAGATGCGCGAGACGATCCTCGACGTCGCCCAGGCCGACGGGCATATCCTGATCCTCGGCGAGACCGGCACCGGCAAGAGCCTGGTCGCGCGCGCCATCCACGCCTGCGGCCCGCGCGCGAGCAAGCCCTTCGTCACGCTGAACTGCGCCTCGGTCCAGGCCGGCCAGGTCGAGGCGATGCTCTTCGGCGCCGAGGACTGGCCGGAGAAGCCCCTGATCGACCAGGCCGAGGGCGGGACGCTCTGCCTCGAGGACGTGGAGGATCTGCCGCCCGGCGCCCAGGCGCGGCTGCTCGAGACGATCAACGCCGCCGAACCGACCGGGGGTGCGGCGCGGCCGCTCAACATGCGCATCGTCGCGGTATCGAGCCGGCTCGGCAACAGCCCGCCGCCGGCGGAGGTGATGCGCGACGACCTATACTTCCGCCTCGCCGGGCTGATCGTCGAGGTTCCGCCGCTGCGCGCGCGCGGCGAGGACATCCTCGCCCTCTTCTCGCATTTCACCATCCAGTTCGCGGAGGAATACGGCTGCGAGCCGCCCACGCTCAATGCCGGCGACGCCGCCAATCTCGTGCAGGCGCCCTGGCCGGGGAACATCCGCCAGCTGATCAATCTCGCGGAGCGCGCGGTGCTCCAGGCCCGGCGCGGGGAGACCAATATCTCCGCCCTGCTGATCGACGACGGCTTCGACGGCCCGGTGATGGCGGTCGACGCCGAGAAGCCGCTCAAGGAGCATGTGGACGCCTTCGAGAAGATGCTCATCGATCACGCGCTGCGGCGGAACCAGGGGTCGGTGGCGGCGGTGATGACCGAGCTCGCCCTGCCCCGCCGCACGCTGAACGAGAAGATGGCGAAATACGGGCTGAGCCGGCAGGATTATCTCTAGCGAAGGCCCTCGGCCGGCATCGCTTGCGCCCTGCTCCCATCCTGCACAGGCCGGGTGTCCCCAGCCCGATCGACCCGTGGCGATCGGGCCGCGCCGGCCCTGC
>NZ_DAIUBO010000159.1:0-9077 GCF_036846665.1 Amaricoccus sp.
TGATGCTGGAGATGGGCGACCGGCGCGAGGGCGTGTCGGCGGAGGAGCTGATGCCGCTCTGCGAGCTGGTGCTGGAATCGCCCGGCCTGCGGCTGGCGGGGCTCGGGGCCAACTTCATGTGCGCCAGCGGCGTGCTCCCGACCATGCAGAAGCTCGAGGCGCTCGCCGCCCATGTCGAGGCGGTAGAGGCGCGTTTCGGCGTGCGGCTCGACACGGTGTCGGGGGGCAATTCCGCCAATCTGCCGCTGATGGAGCAGGCGGCCATGCCCGCGCGCATCAACCAGCTCCGGATCGGCGCCGCCATCCTGCGGGGCGAGAATTCGATCACCGGCGATACCCTGCCCTGGCTGCGCGGCGACGCCTTCGCGCTCGAGGCGGAGCTGGTCGAGATCAAGACCAAGCACTCGCTGCCCGAGGGCGAGACCGGGCGCGACGCCTTCGGCATGGTCAAGACCTTCGTCGACCGCGGCGAGCGGGTGCGCGGCATCGTCAATCTCGGGCGCGTCGACATGCGTCCCGAGGGCCTGACCGCCCGCGATCCCGACGTCGAGATCACCACCGCCTCCAGCGACCACCTGATCGTCGATCTGACCGGGTCGAAGCGCTTCGCGGTCGGCGACCCGATCCGCTTCGACATGGACTACGGCGCGCTGGTGCAGGCGTTCCTCTCGCCTTACGTCGAGAAGCATCTCGTCGGCCGCGAGAAGATCGCGCCGCGGCCGACCCGGCTTCGGCTCTTCGCCCCGGAAGCGCTCGCCGCGCGGCCAGAGACGGCGGCCTTCCTCGCCGAGGTCCGCGATGTGGGGCTCGTGACCGCCACGGACGCCGCGACCGGTCCGGGCGACCTGCCGCTCTGGATCTGCGCCAGCCGCACCGAGACCTGGGAGAGCATCACCACCGGGATCAGCGACCGCGCCGAGCTCGGGCTCCTGTGGTGCGATTCCGAACTCGGCCCGGCCGCCGCCGCCGAACCCGAATCGCTGGCCCTGGTCGGCCTGCGCACCGCGACGCGCGAGGAATCCGAACTTATCCGGCGGCGCGACGTCCTGGCGCTGACCATGGAGGACATCGACCTCGTCGGCATCCGCGAGGCGATGCGCCGCGCGCTGCAACGGGTCACGGTGCTCTCCGACGGCTTCGCGCTGGTGCTCGACGCCTCGGTCGGTCGCGGCATGGAGCCGGACGAGCTCGAGGCGGGCCTCAGCTACCGCGAATGCTCGACCGCGATGGAGCTGGTCGCCGCGAGCGGGGGCCTCAAGGCGCTCGCGCTGACCGGATTCGACGCCGACGCCAGCCCGTCGGCCCTGAAGGCCGCCTACGGCTATCTGCTCAGTGCGCTGGGCAAGCGCATCCTCAGGGGGGAAAAGCGATGACGGAACTCAACCAGCCGCTCGGCGGCAATGCGATGCCGCGCTTCGGTGGCCCCGGCACGATGATGCGCCTTCCCGCCGCGGCGACGGCCGAGGGGCTCGACGTCGCCTTCGTCGGGGTGCCCTTCGACATCGGCACCTCCAACCGCTCGGGCACGCGCATGGGGCCGCGCCAGATCCGGCAGGAATCCTGCATGGTGCGGCCCTACAACATGGCGACGCGGGCCGCGCCCTTCGATTCGCTGCAGGTCGCCGACATCGGCGACGTGGCGATCAACACCTTCAACATCTTCGATTCGATGCGCATCATCGAGGAGGCCTATGACGCCATCCTCGCCCATGGCGCGAAGCCGCTGACCATCGGCGGCGACCATACCATCCCGCTGCCGATCCTGCGCGCGCTGCACAAGGTGCACGGGCCGGTGGGCCTGATCCACGTCGACGCCCATGCCGACGTCAACGAGGCGATGTTCGGCGAGCCGATCGCCCACGGCACTCCCTTCCGCCGCGCCATCGAGGAAGGGCTGATCGACCCGCGGCGCATGGTCCAGATCGGGCTGCGCGGCTCGGGCTACACCGCCGAGGATTTCGACTGGGCCGCCGCGCTCGGCGTCCGTGTCGTGCCGGCCGAGGAATGCTGGCACCGCTCGCTGAGCCCGCTGATGGCCGAGGTCCGTGCCCAGCTCGGCGAAGGCCCGGTCTATCTCACCTTCGACATCGACGCCCTCGATCCGGCGCATGCCCCCGGCACCGGCACTCCGGAGATCGGCGGGCTGACCTCCGTCCAGGGGCTGGAGATCATCCGCGGCTGCCGCGGCCTCAACCTCGTCGGCGGCGACTGCGTCGAGGTCTCGCCGCCCTACGACCCTTCCGGCAATACCGCGATCACCGCGGCGTTCCTGCTCTTCGAGATGCTCTGCGTGATGCCGGGCGTCCAGTACCGCACCTGAAAGGAGATCCCATGTCCATCGAACGCATCGACAGCGGCCCCCGCATGAGCCAGGTGGTCGTGGTCGGCGACCTCGTCTTCACCGCCGGCCAGGTCGCACATGAGAACGCCGGCCGCGACGTCGGGAGCCAGACCCGCGAGATCCTCGAGGGGATCGACGCGCTTCTGGCCAAGGCCGGCAGCGACAAGTCCAAGGTCGTCTCTGTGAACATCTGGCTCGCCGCGATCGGCGATTTCGACGCCATGAACGTCGTCTACGACGCCTGGGTCGACAAGGCGAATCCGCCGGTGCGGGCCTGCGTCGAGGCGCGGCTGGCCGGCAGCGAGTTCGCCGTCGAGATCGCGGCGATCGCGCAGCGCTGACCGGCGCCGGCAAGAAAGGGGGGACGGCAATGAAAACCTGCGGCGAGGTGCTGGTCGAGATCCTGGAATCCTACGGGATCGACACCGTGTTCGGCATTCCGGGCGTGCACACGGTCGAACTCTACCGCGGGCTGCCCAACACCGCCATCCGACACATCACCCCGCGCCACGAACAGGGCGCGGGCTTCATGGCCGACGGCTACGCGCGCGCCTCCGGCCGGCCGGCGGCCTGCTTCATCATATCCGGCCCCGGCATGACCAACATCCTGACCGCCATGGGCCAGGCCTATTCCGATTCGATCCCGATGCTGGTGATCTCCAGCGTCAACACCACCAACGAGCTCGGCATGGGCGAGGGGCGCCTGCACGAGCTGCCCGACCAGAGCGCCATGGTCCGCGGCGTCTCGGTCTTCAGCCACCGCCTGCTGCGCGCCGCCGAGCTGCCTTCCGTCATCGCCCGCGCCTTCGCGGTCTTCGACAGCGCCCGGCCTGGCCCGGTGCATATCGAGCTGCCGCTCGACGTCATCACCGCGCCGGCCGACGAGCTCTCGCGCACCGCCCACCGCACCCGCAGCCGCCCCGGCCCCGATCCCGAGGCCATCGCCCGCGCCGCCGAGCTGCTGCGCGGCGCCCGGGCGCCATTCGTGGTGCTGGGCGGCGGCACCGCCGATGCGGCGGAGGCGGCGCGCGCCCTCGTCGAGCGACTTGGCGCACCGACGGCGCTCACCATCAACGCCAAGGGCGTGCTGCCCCCGGACCACCCGCTCAGCCTCGGCTCGATGCTGCCGCTGCCGCCGATCCTCGCGGCGCTGCAGGCGGCCGACGTGGTGCTGGCGGTCGGCACCGAGCTCGGCGAGACCGATACCCTTCTCTTCGACAGCGCACTCGCGCTCACCGGCAAGCTGATCCGCATCGACATCGAGGCCGAGCAGCTGACCCGCAACGCCCTGCCCGAGATCGCGATCTGCTCGGACGCCGGGGCGGCGCTCCTGGCGCTGCACGCCGCCCTCGACACCGCCCGCGCCCCCACGGAGGCGCCCGGGCAGCTGCGCGCGGCGGCCGACGCGGAACTCCGCGAAGACTATCGCCGGCACGGCCGCTTCCTCGATGCAGTCGCCGAGGCACTGCCCGGCGTCGTCATCGCCGGCGATTCGACCCAGCCGGTCTATGGCGGCAACCTCACCTATGCCCCGGCCGGGCCGCGGTCGTGGTTCAATTCCTCCACCGGCTACGGCACGCTCGGCTATGGCCTGCCGGCGGCCTTCGGCGCCAAGCTCGCCCGGCCCGACGCGCCCGTGGTGGCGCTGATCGGCGACGGCGGCATCCAGTTCACCCTGCCCGAGCTCGCGACCGCGGCCGAGCTGGGCCTGCCGGTGCCGATCCTGCTCTGGAACAACCAGGGCTATGGCGAGATCAAGCAATACATGGCCGATCGCGACATTCCCCAGATCGGTGTCGACATCTACACTCCCGACTTCCAGACCATCGCCAAGGGCTTCGGCTGCCACGCGCTGAAGGTCGAGAGCTTCGCGCAGCTCGCCGAGGCCCTGCGTACCGCGGTCCGGGCCGATCGGCCGACGGTGATCGAGATCGACGACGCGGCGGTGCGGGGCTGGTCATGAGCCTCGATGCGCTGATCGACCGACCGGCGAGCCTCTTCGTCAACGGCGCCTTCCGCGCCGCGCGCGGCGCCGAGCGGCTGAGCGTGGTCGACCCCTCGACCGGCACGCCCTTCGCCGAGATCGCCTGCGCCGATGCGGCCGATGTCGAGGCCGCCGTCGCCGCCGCCGCCGCCGCCTTCCCGTCCTGGGCGCGGCTTCCCGGCGCCGAGCGCGGCACCTTCATGCGCGCCTTCGCCGAGGGGCTGCGGCGCCGCGCCGAGGAGCTCGCGCAGCTGCAGATGCGCAACAACGGCAAGCCGCGCGCCGAAGCCGAGATCGACGTGGGCGACGCGGTGGCCACCTTCGAGTATTACGCCGGCCTCGCCGAAGAGCTCGACGCGCGCCAGGGCACGCCGGTGCCGATGCCGGACCCGGCCTTCGCCGGCAAGACCCGGTTCGAGCCGGTCGGGCCGGTGGGCATGATCGTCCCCTGGAACTTCCCGCTGGTCACCAGCGCCTGGAAGATCGCGCCGGCGCTGGCGGCCGGCTGCACCGTGGTGCTCAAGACCTCGGAGTTCACGCCGCTGATCGAACTCGCTTACGGCGACATCGCGCTCGAGGCCGAGCTGCCGGCCGGCGTGCTCAACTTCGTCACCGGCGCGGCCGAGGCCGGCGCGGCGCTGACCCGCGACCGGCGCCTGCGAAAGCTCTCCTTCACCGGCTCGAACCTCGTCGGCGCCAAGGTGATGGGGGCGGCGGCCGCGTGCTGCCTGCCGGTCTCGCTCGAGCTCGGGGGCAAGTCGCCGATCGTGGTCTTCGCCGACGCCGATCTCGACCACGCCGTCGACTGCATCGCCGGCGGCATCTTCTTCAACGCCGGGCAGATGTGCTCTGCGACCTCGCGGCTGATCGTCGAGGCGAGCGTCGCCCCGGCGCTGCTGGACCGGCTGGCGGCGCGCGCGAAGGGCCTGCGCGTCGGGGCGCCGCTCGCCGGCGACCCCGAGATGGGGCCGCTCACCACCCTGCCGCAGTTCGAGAAGGTGCAGCGCTTCCTCGACCAGGCCCGCGCCGAGCGGCTGGAGCCGCTGGCCGGCGGCGAGGCGGGCAGCGACGGCGGCGGCTTCTTCGTTGAGCCGAGTATCTTTGCCGACGTGCCGACCGCGAGCTTTCTCTGGCGCGAGGAGATCTTCGGGCCGGTGCTGGCGGTGCGCAGCTTCCGCACCGAGGCCGAGGCGATCGAGATGGCCAACGACAGCGACTACGGCCTCGTCGCCACCATCGTCAGCGGCGACCCCGACCGCGCCGAGCGCGTGGCCGCCCGCATCGACGCCGGCCATGTCTGGATCAATTCGCTCCAGGTGATCTATCCCAACACCGCCTGGGGCGGCTTCAAGGCCAGCGGCATCGGCCGCGAGCTCGGCCCCTGGGGGCTGAGCGCCTTCCTCGGGGTCAAGCACCTCACCATCGCGCAGGGAGAAGCCTCGTGAAGGTCGCGGTCCTCGGTGCGGGCGTCGTCGGCGTCGCCACCGCCTATTACCTGGCCAGGGACGGCCATGAGGTCGTGCTGATCGAACGCCGCGCCAAGGCCGCCGAAGAGGCGAGCTTCGGCAACGGCGGCCTCGTCAGCCCGTCCGACTCCTATGCCTGGGCCTCGCCCGACGCCCTGAGGATGGCGCTGAAGTCGCTCTACCGCTCCGATCTCGGGATCAAGTACCGCCTCCGGCTCGACCCGCGGCTCTGGGTCTGGTCGGTGCAGTTCCTCACCCAATGCACCAGCGCCGCGGCCTATCGCAACACGCTGGTCAAGCTGCGGCTGATCTCCTACTCCAAGGATTGCCTGAACCGCCTCGTCGAGGAGACGGGCATCGACTACGACGGCCGCTCCCAGGGGATCCTCTATTATTTCCGGTCGAAGGACGGGCTGAAGGCCGCCTCCCACCACATGGGCATCCTGCGCGACCAGGGCCTGCGCATCGAGACGGTCGAGCGCGACCGCATGCTCGAACTCGAGCCGGTGATGGAACGTGCACCGGAAGTCGCCGGCGGCATCTATTCGCCGGACTGCCAGACCGGCGACAGCCACAAGTTTTCCAACAACCTCGCCGAATGGTGCAGGACCCAAAAGGGCGCCACACTCTTCTACGACGCCCCGATCCGCCGGCTGATCGTCGAGGGCGACCGGGTGGTGCGGGTCCAGACCGACCGCGGCGAGGTGGCCGCCGATGCCTTCGTGCTGGCGGCCGGGTCGGAGAGCGCGCTCATCGCCGGCGAGATCGGGGTGCGGCTGCCGATCTACCCGGTCAAGGGCTTCTCGATCACCGCGCCGCTCACCCGACCCGAGGCCGGTCCGCACATGGGGCTGGTCGACGAGGATCTGCTGGTCGCCATGTCGCCCTTCGGCGGGCGGCTGCGCGCCGCCTCCTCGGCGGTCTTCGCCGGCTACGACTACGGCCACCGGCCGAAGGACTTCCGCTCGATCCACGCGATCACCGAAACCCTCTACGGCGATGCCGTCGACCAGTCCCGGATCGTCTACTGGACGGGTCTGCGCCCGATGACCCCGAGCTCGGTGCCGATCCTCGGTCCCTCGCGCTATGGCAACCTCTTCCTGAACGTCGGCCACGGCCATGTCGGCTGGTCCATGGCCTGCGGATCCGGTCGCTTCGTCGCCGACCAGATCGCCGGCCGTCAGCCCGAGATCGATACGGACGGTCTGCTGGCAGTCTGAACGGGCGGGCAAGCGGTGCGCTCCCCTGCCTCGACGGCGCGCCCGGGCCTGCCCCTCACTTTATCGAGATGCGGGTGGGGCCGCCGCCCGAGCCGGCGGGCTCGATGTCGTTGCGCACGGCGAAGGCGCTAAACCCCATGCTCCGCAGCCAGCGTTCCAGCCGGTCGAGGCTGGTCCATTCGCGCCTGAGACCCCGGGCGCTCTCGATCTGCGCCCATTGCCCGTCGACGAACAGATAGGCGGTCCAGGTGTTCGGGTTGCGCGAGGCATCCGCGAACCCGCCCGCCTCCACGTTCCGCTCGGTCCGGATGGCGACGGGAATGTCGTTGATCCGGTATTGCGCCCGGAGCTTCTCTATATCGCTCTGGCGGATCGTCGCCGTCGGTTGCAGATTGGTCATGGCGATGCCGCTTGACACGGGGGAGCCGGTGAAGCAACGTCAACACTATGATCCATAGTGTAGCGCGATGTCATCCCTCCCCGGATTGTTCGACCCAAGCAGGGTACATGGACTGCGAGAGATGACCAGCCTGTCCTTCCGTTTTCTCGATGAAGACGCGCCCGGTGCGGCGTGGCGGGAGATCGTCGGCCATGGCTGGCCCGGCTGGCGCGAATGGTTCACGGCCCGGAATGGCGAAGATGGTCCGAACGCAAGGGCCTGCCGCCGGGCGATCCGGCGGCACCTGCCCGGGTTCGAGCGACTGCTGGACGACCTCGTCGAGAAGGCCGGCGGCGACGAGCTGTTGGCGCGGTTCCTCACCTTCTGGACGCCGCCGCGCTACCTGGTGAACTGCACGCAACTCGCGCTGTCGGACGCGGAAGGGCCGCTGCTCATCCGTAACTACGACCTCGATCCCGGGCTGAACGAATCGACCATGTTCCGGTCCGGCTGGCTCGGCCGGCAGGTGGTCGGCATGGTCGAGGCGCTGGCGGGGCTGTCGGACGGGATGAACGCCCATGGACTTGCCGCCTCGCTGACCTTCGGCGGCCGGGTGGCGGGCGGGCGCGGGTTCGGCATCCCGCTGGTCATCCGCTACCTGCTGCAATTCTGCCGCGACACCCAGGACGCGCTGAGCGTGCTGCGCGATCTGCCCATCCACATGTCCTACAACGTCACCCTGATCGACCCCGGTGGCGAAGTCGCGACGGTGATGCTCTCGCCCGACCGCCCGCCGATCGTCAGTCGCCAGCCCTGGGCGACCAACCACCAGCTCGGGGTCGAGTGGCCGCACCACGGGCGCATGACGCGCACCCTCGAACGGGCGGAGACGCTGGATCACCTGCTCGCCCGCAAGGTTCCCCACGAGCATGAGCTGAAGAGGCTGTTCCTCACCGCACCGCTCTTCTCGCCCCGCTATTCGCGCGGCTTCGGCACCGTCTTCACGACGCTCTACCGCCCCGCCGACCGTCGCGTGGAGATCGGATGGAGCGACGGCACCTTCGTCGGCTGGGACCTCGTCGCCCCGCCGCCCGCCCCCGTCCATGTGACCTATTCCGCCAGCGGCTCCAGGGTTCGGGCGGCCGAACGGGCCGCGCCGGCGTCAGCGGGTCAGTCGGCATCCTGACATGCGCTTGGTCCGCGCGACGGCGCCGGGCTAGAGATAGGGCGGCGTGCAGGCCGAGATCACGGTGGCGGGCCGATCAGACAGGTTGCGGAACCGGTGCGGCACCGAGGAGGAGAAGAGATAGCTGTCGCCGGCCTTCAGGACCTTCGCCTGCGCGCCGACCGTCACCTCGATCTCGCCCGCGACGACGATGCCGCCCTCGGAGCCGAAATGTTCCAGCATGACATGGCCGGTGTCGGCGCCGGGGTCGTAGGTCTCGTGCAGGATCTGCAGGTTGTGGCGCTTCGCATCGCCGACCTGGCGGAGCGCCACCTTGCCGCCCGAGGGGCGCTTGTGGCTGAAGAGCAGCGAGGTCAGGTCCCGGGTTTCGGTGGGCGAAAAGAAGACCTGGTCCGAGGCGGGGCTGTCGGGCTCGAAGAACTCCGACATGCTGATTCCGAGGCCGCACAATATCTTGCGCAGCGACGAGACCGAAGGGCTGCTCCGGTTGGTCTCGATCAT
>NZ_DAIUBO010000160.1:0-9020 GCF_036846665.1 Amaricoccus sp.
TGCCGCCGAAGGCGAAGATCACCGCCGAGGTATGCAGCGGGCGCAGCCGGCCGAAGCTGGTCCAGGGCAGGTCCCAGTTGAGCAGGGGGAAGGCCAGCTGGAAGGCGACGTAGGTCCCGGCGAGAAAGCCCACGACGCCCCAGAGCGTCGTCGCGATCACCCCCGCGCGGACCACGTCGTCGTTGTAGCCGCTTTCGGGGCGCGGGCCGTCGATGGCGTATCGGTCCTGCCCGCCCGCCCGGCGGATCGACCAGATGAAGAGGCCCGCCGATAGCAGCGCGAGCAGGAACGCGTGGAACCGGTAGACCGGGTCGGTCCCCCAGTTCGCCGCAATCGCGAACAGCAGAGTCAGGATCCCCAGGGCCGCAATCTTCGCCGCGTCAATCATGTCGTCCTCTGCCCCGTCCCGGCGCCGGATCCCGATCCGGCAGCGATCCTCTAGAATGGCGCACGCATGCAACGCATTATCCAGGCCCGCATTGATTCAGGTCAAGGCGCCGGCAAGCCACACCACCGGACACACCTTGCCCGCCTCGGCCCGATCGGTGCAAGGGAAAGAGACGATCGGCGATCGTGTTTGTCGGCCTTGCCGCCGAGCGTGTCAGATCAGCACGCCGCCATCGGCGTCGTCGCCCGACTGGTCGATGAGCTTGGCGAAGTCGGGCACATGGACCATCCGGTTGTCGCCCAGCTCGATCAGGCCCTGGCGGCGCAGTGCGGAGATCTGCCGGCTGACGGTCTCGATGGTCAGGCCGAGGTAGTCGGCCATCGCTTCGCGGGTGATGTGGAGCGGGAAGCGCAGCCCGTCCTGCGGGACATTGCGGTGAAGCTCCGCATCGCGTCGGGCCATGATGACGAAGAGGCTGGCGATCTTCTCGCGCGCGGTCTTGCGCCCCAGAAGGAGCATCCATTCCCGTGCGGCATCGAGCTCGTCGAGCGTCATCTCCAGCAGCCGGTGCTCGATATGCGGGCTCCGGCCGACCATGCGCTCGAATTCGCTCTTGTTGAACATGCACAAGGTGATCTTGGTCGCGGCCACCACGTCGAAGGACAGGGTCGCGCGGCCCGGACGGCCGACGAAATCCGACGGCAACAGCAGGCCGACCATCTGCCGGCGGCCGTCGGGCAGGGTGCTGGAGAGCATCGCGACGCCGTCGACCACCGATCCGACGAGCGGCATATGCTCACCCGCCCAGGCGATGGTCTCGCCGGGCGCATAGGTGCGGTAGGTCTTGATGCGCTCAAGCTCCTCGAAATCCTGAGACTCGCAATGCGAGCAGACCGCCCGATGCCGAATCGGGCAATCCGCGCATCGCGTCCGGACAGGCCTGTGGGTCGCGCCGGCCGCCATCGTTCCCCGTCCTCTCCCGTCAGATCTTCCAATTTATATATGCGTTTGATCTCGATCAAGGAAGATCGCCGGAGGCGGAGAGCACCGTTCGAGGCATGACCTCGCGCGATCTTCTCATCGAGTCCGGAATACTCGACCGGAAGGTGCCGCGATATCTGAGTTATCCGACGGCGGCGCAGTTCCACGAGGGCATCGGCGCCGCGCAGTTCGATCTCTGGACCGAGGGTCTGGCGCCGGGGGCGCGCGTGGATCTCTATGTCCATATCCCCTTCTGCCCGGAGCTCTGCTGGTTCTGCGCCTGCCGCACCCAGGGCGCTCCATCCGCCCGGGCGGTCGGCGGCTACCTCGATGCGCTCCACCGGGAGATCGAGATGGTCGGGGCGCGGATGCCTGCCGGCGTGACGGTAGCCACGATCCATTGGGGCGGCGGATCGCCGACGATCCTGCAGCCGGCGCAGATCGACGCACTCGCGGCCCGGTTGCGCAGCGCCCTTCCGGTCGAGCCCGGGGCGGCGTTCCGGGTGGAGGTCGATCCGCGGCATCTGCAGCCCGCCAGGGCCGAAGCCCTGGCGAAGGCCGGCATGACCGGTGCGATCCTGGGCGTGCTCGATTTCGCGCCGGAGGTGCAGCAGGCCGTCGGGCGGCGCCAATCCGTGGCGCAGACCGAGGCGGCGGTGGCGATGCTGCGGAGCCGCGGCGTCGGTTCGGTCGGGATCGAGCTCGTCTACGGGCTCCCCCATCAGAGCATCCGGAGCCTGTCGGAGACCCTGGCGCGCGTTCTGGCGCTCGCGCCCGATCGAATCGCCGCCTTCGGCTATGCGCATGTTCCCTGGATGGCCAAGCGCCAGCGCATGATCGAGGATCGCCACCTGCCCGGCCTGGCCGCGCGGCTGGCGCTCCATGAGGCGGCCTCCGGCGCGATCCTCGCCGGGGGCTATCTGCCGGTCGGGATCGACCATTTCGCGCGTCCGGGGGATCCGCTCGCCCGCGCCGCCGCGAGCGGTGCGCTCCGGCGGGGCTTCTGCGGCTATTCGGCGGGCTCGGGGGACGCGCTGATCGGCCTCGGCGTCTCGTCGATCTCGCGCTTTCCGCAGGGCTTCGTACAGAACACGCTTCAGACCGGCGTCTACCGGTCGCGGCTCGCGGCCGGCGGGGGCGCGAGCCGGCGCGGGATTGCGCTCGGGCTCGAGGACAGGGTGCGCGCGCGGGCGATCGAGATGCTGATGTGCGATTTCCGGCTGGATCTGGATGCGCTCCGGGCGCAGTTCGGCGATTTCGCCCGCCTGCTCGAACGCGGCATCGCGCTCGCCGGGGACCGATTCGGCAGCGCGGTGCGGCGGCGCGGCGGGGTGCTCGAGATCGTCGCGGACGGGCCGCTGCTGGCGCGGCCGGTCGCGCAGACCTTCGACGTCTATCCCGCCTCTCCGGCGCGCCTCGTGCTCGCGGTCTGATGACGCTTTCATGGGGGCGGGTCTGGCCGCTGCGGGCTTTCTCCCGGTTTCCCTCGTCCGGATGCCGGACAGGCGCTTCACAGGACCGCTGCCCGATCGGCTCGGCCCGCCGAGATCGGATTTGCCCCGGGGCGGCGTTTCACGATGAAACGCTATTCAACCAATTGTAATTGCACATAGTTTTTGATTCCGGTCGGCCGACCCGTCCAAACCGAAGCTCGTATCAGATGTCGGAGGCGTCGCTGACCCGACGTCGGGTCGTGAAGGCGCGGTCGATCTCCGGGTTCAGGTCGGTGCCGAGCCCGGCGCCGGGGGGGATGGTGATCATGCCGTTCCGCACCTCGGGAAGCGCGGTCAGGAGATCCCTGTACCAGGTGCGGTAGAAGGCGCGCACGCTTTCCTGGACCAGCGCGTTCGGGGCGTTGAGCGCCAGATGCGTCGAGGCGGTCAGGACCACCGGTCCGGTGCAGTCGTGGGGCGCGACCGGCAGATGCCAGGCCTCGGCCATGGCCGCGATCTTGCGGGCCTCCGAGAGCCCGCCGCACCAGCTGATGTCGAGCATGACCACGCCGGCCACCCCGGTTTCCAGCAGGTCGCGGAACGCCCAGCGCGATCCCAGCGTCTCGGAGGCGCAGATCGGCGCCACCGATGCGGCGGCATAGCGCTTCAGGCTGGCGAGGCTGTCCATGCGGATCGGATCCTCGTGCCAGAAGGTCCCGAAAGGCGCCAGCGCCCGGGCGATCTGCATCGCGGGCAGGAGCTGCCACATGGAGTGGAACTCGACCATGATGTCCATCCGGTCGCCGACCGCCGCCCGGATCTTCTCGAAGGGCTCGATCGCGGCGGCCAGATCCCGGCCGGAGATGTATTGCCCGCGCGTCTTCTCCGCGGCCCCGTCGAAGGGCCAGATCTTCATCGCGGTGATGCCTTCCTCGAGCAGGGAAAGGGCGAGCTCGTCCGCGCGGTGCAGGAAGCCGTTGAGGTCGTCGTATTCCGTGTTGCCGCCGGAAAGCCCGTAGTTCCGCGTCGCCTGGCCGGTCGCTTTCTTGATGTATTCGGTGCCGGCGCAGGTGTTGTAGGTGCGGATGCTCGGCCGGGAGATGCCGCCGAGCAATTGCGCCACCGGCTGGCCGGTCGCCTTGCCGAAGAGATCCCAGAGCGCGATGTCGAAGGCGGAATTGCCGCGCGTCTCGGCGCCGGAGGAGCGGAAGCCGAGATAGCCCACCAGATCGGCCGCGAGCAGGTCGATCTGCAGCGGGTCGCGGCCGATGACCCGGGGCGCGACGTATTCGTGGAGATAGGTCTCCACCGTCTCGGCCATGAAGAAGGTCTCTCCCAGGCCCCGCAGCCCCTCGTCGGTCTCGATATGGAGCCACAGAAGGTTCGGTCTTTCCTCGATTCGGATGGTTTCGAGCCGGGTGATTCTCATTCTCGGTGCCTCATACCTGTCCCGCGGCGGCCAGGACGCGGACGCTCTCGTCGAAATGCCGCGCCATGGCCTCGCATGCGCGCCCCGGATCGCCGGCGGCGATCGCCCGGGCGATGTCGCGGTGGATGTCGATCATCGCAATCTGCTCCTCGGGCCTCGCCCGGCTGCGCCAGTTGATCGGCCAGGTCTGGCGCGACACGCATTCGAGGGAGCCCACGATCAGCGCGAAGACCGGGTTCCTCGCCGCCCTGGCGATCGCGCGGTGGAAGCCGAGGTCTTCTTCCATCACCCGTTCCGGCAAGTCGATCTGCCTGCGCATGGCCTCCGCATGGGCGCCGATTTCCTCCGCCTCCGCATCGCTTCGGTGGAGCGCCGCCAGGGCCGCGGTCCGCGTCTCGATCGTCCGGCGCACGTCGTAGACCTGCAGGATGGTGATCTGGTCGGTGTGAAGCCCGTGGGCGATCACCGAGGACATCGCCCCGTAGTCGAGCTCGGCCACGAGCGCGCGCCGTCCGGCCCGGAGGTCGATGAGCCGGAGCGCGGATAGCGCGCGCAGGGCCTCGCGGACCACCGACCGCGAGACGGCCAGCGACCGCGACAGGTCGGCCTCGCTGGGCAGGCGGTCGCCGGGTCCCAGGCCATGCCTGCGGATATGGTCGGAGATCGCGCCCACGGCCGCACTCACCAGCCCGCCATCGCCGGAGTCGATCGTCTCGCCGGAGCGACCCATCGCGGTGTTTGTCCCCAGAATGTAAAAACCTGTCTGACAGGTTTTCCGATAACTGCTGATAGGATTGCCTCGGCCGCGTGTCAATGGGGATGGGGGCGTGCCATCACGGCTTTGTCAGGTCCCGGGCCCGATCCGGCGACCGTCGGGATGTAACGCATCGCAGATCCCTCGCGAAGGGACGGGCGGCAGGGTGACGCAGCGCCGGCGCTCGCATGGCGCGCGATCACCCCCGCGACAGGCGGATGAGGATGGATTCCGGATTACACCGATCGCCGCGCGGGTCTCCGGGCCTCCCTCCCGCCCGGATCCCGCCAGATCGCCAGAGGTCATGCGCCGCATGGCGAAGCTGGCGGCCCCGCCCGCAACCGGGCCGGGTTCTCTGAGAAGATGTGCCGGAGGGATGAAAGGATGCTGGCGTGACGTTCCAGGATGAATTCGGGCTCGAGGTTTCGGGTGGCGCGGCGGGGTCGGAACTGCACTGGAACGCCCTCGTGCGCGGCTTCCTCGCGCATTCCGCCAGGACGCCGGAGCATCTCGAAGCGCTGCTGGCCGCCGATCCGGAGATGCCGCTGGCGCAGGCCTGTCGCGGGCTGTTCTGCCTCCTGCTCGGAAGGCGCGAGCTCCATGCCACGGCGCGGGAGGCGCTCGCCGCCGCCCGCCGAGGTGCGGCCCGGTCCGGGGTCGAACGGCGGGAGGCGATCTATGTCGAGGCGCTCGCGGCCTGGCTCGACGGCCGGCCGAGCGTGACCGTCGCGCACATGGAGGCGATCCTCGACGGCTGGCCGCAGGATGCGCTGGCGATGAAGTTCAGCCAGGCCGTCCGCTTCATTCTCGGCGATCGCTTGGGCATGCTCGCCTCGGCCGAGCGCGTTCTTCCCGCCTATGGCGCGGCCCATCCCGCCCGCGGCTATCTCTTCGGCTGCCAGGCCTTCGCGCTCGAGGAGGCGGGCCGCTACGACGAGGCCGAGCGCCGCGGCCGGCAGGCGCTGGAGATCGCGCCCGACGATGCCTGGGGGCTGCATGCCGTGGCGCATATCTTCGACATGACCGCCCGCACCCGGGAGGGGATCGCCTATCTGGACGGCAACCGGGAGGCATGGGCGCATTGCAACAACTTCCGATTTCATGTCTGGTGGCATCTCGCCCTGATGCATCTGGACCGCGGCGAGATCGACCGGGTCCTCGCGCTCTATGACGACGAGATCCGGCGTGACCACACCGACGACTATCGCGACATCGCCAATGCCTCCTCGCTGCTGCTGCGGCTCGAGCTCGAGGGCATCGCGGTCGGCGACCGCTGGGAGGAGCTCGCGGGCCTGGCGGAGGCGCGCGTCGGGGACGGATGCCTCGCCTTCGCCGATCTCCACTACATGCTGGCGCTCTGTGGCGGCGGCCGTGGCGCGGCGATGCAGCGGCTGGTCCGGCGCATGAATGTCGATGCCCTGCAGAACCGCGGCGAGAGCGATCGCGTGATGCGGAGGCCGGGGCTCGAGGCCGCAAAGGGTCTCATGGCCTTCTGCGAAGGGCGGCATGCAGCGGCCTTCGCTTCGCTGAAGGCGGCGCGCCCGCACATGCAGGATATCGGCGGGAGCCACGCGCAGCGCGACGTCTTCGAGCGGATCACCATCGAGGCGGCGATTCGCGCCGGTGCGCTGGGCGATGCCGCGCGGATCATCGAGGATCGCAGCCGGCGTCGCGGCGCCTGCGACGCCTTCGGCGCGCAGCGCGGTGCCGCGGTCGCGGCACTCTCCGGGGACGCCGCCCCGCGCGCGGGGGCGTTCTGATGCGCAAGGCCGGGACCCGCGCCGCCTCCGGGTCCGCCCTGCCATGAACCCGGCCGGGTCGCCTCCCCGCGCCGGGCCGCGCGACCCGAGGCTCGACTTCTTTCGCGGGCTGGCGATGTTCATCATCGTCATGGCCCATACCCCGGGCAATGTCTGGGCGCTCTGGATCCCCGCGCGCTTCGGCTTTTCCGATGCGGCCGAGATCTTCGTGTTCTGCTCGGGCATGGCCTCGGCGGTCGCGTTCGGCGGGACCTTCGCCACGCGCGGCTGGATCCTCGGCGCGGTCCGGACGCTCTTCAGGGTCTGGCAGGTCTATTGGGCGCATATCGGCGCCTTCCTGGTGACGGCGGCGCTGATGGCGGTCCTCACCGCGATGGAGGTGACGGGCAAGGACTACGTCGATCGGCTGAACCTGTGGCCGTTCTTCACCGACCCGGCCACCAACCTGCCGGCGCTGCTGACGCTCCGCTACGTGCCGAACTACTTCGACATCCTGCCGATGTATCTCGTCATCCTGGCGATGCTGCCCCTGGCCATGGCGCTCGCGCGCGTGCATGCGGGGCTCGTCGCCGTCGCTGCCGGGACATTGTGGCTCGCGGCGAACCTGGGGCAGGTCGCGCTGCCGGCCGAGCCCTGGTCGGGTCGAACGTGGTTCTTCAACCCGTTCGGCTGGCAATTGCTGTTCTTCACCGGCTTCGCCTTCATGGCGGGCTGGCTGCCGGCGCCGCGCGTGTCGGGATGGGGCATCGGCGTTGCGGTCGCGATCCTGATCCTGAGCCTTCCCTTCGCCTATTTCCGGCTGCGCCATGCCGTGCCCTTTCTCGACGAAACGGCGGCCGAGCTTCGACCGCTGACGGCGAAATCGCCGTTCGGCCTCCTGCGCTATGTGCATTTCCTCGCGCTCGCCTATCTCGCCTGGATCGCCGTCGGCGTGAACGGGGTTCGCCTTGGGGCCGAGGGGCTCCGCGGCCGCGCCGTCGCGGTGATCCGGAAGGTCGGGCAGCAGTCGCTCGCGGTCTTCGTCACCGGCATCGTCCTCGCGCAGCTGCTCGGGGTCCTGCTGGACGTGATCGGGCGCGGTCCCCTGCAGACGCTCGCGGCAAACCTGCTCGGCATGGCGGGCGTCGTCGCGACCGCCTATTTCGTGGGATGGATCAAGTCGGTCCCCTGGAGGCGCGCTGCCGCGACGAAGGACACCTCGAGCCGCTCTCATTCCGGCGAAGGGGCGAGGCCCGTGGAGGCGAGGCCATGAAGGCACGGACGCCGGATCCGCGCATCGTCGGGCACGAGCGCCCTTGCTGTCGGTCGTGACGCCTGGGGGGGCGGCGCGGGCGACGGGCGCCGGGATCATCGGGCGTGTCCTGGCGGAGGCAGGCGCCACCCATGCCTTCGGCATTCCGGGCGGGGAGGTCCTGGCCCTGATCGAGGGGCTCGGCGCGGCGGGGATAGACTTCGTGCTGGCGCGGCACGAGAGCGCCGCCGGATTCATGGCCGAGGGCCTCTGGCACGCCACCGGCGCGCTGCCGGTGCTGGTCGCGACGCTCGGGCCGGGGGTCGCAAATGCCGTCAACGTGGTGGCGAACGCGAGCCAGGACCGCGTGCCGCTGATCTTCCTCTCGGGCTGCATCGAGGCGGCGATGGCCGAGAGCTACACGCATCAGGTCGTCGATCACCGGGCGATGCTGCGTCCGGTCGTCAAGGCGAGCCTGCGGGCGGAGAAGCATGCGGTCGGGGTGACCATCGCCAAGGCGATCGCCATCGCGCGCGAGGGCCAGCCCGGGCCGGTGCATATGGACGTCCCGACCGATGTGGCGGAATCCGCCGCCGAGGACGGCCGCGCCGCGCCGCCGCCGGCGGCGGTCTTCGCACCGCCGGCGCATGAGGACGGCCTGCGCATCGCCTCGGAGATGCTCGCCGCGGCCGAGCGGCCGGTCGCGATCGCCGGGCTCGACGCGCTGAACGAGGCGGCGGCTGCGGAGTTGGCCGCCTTCTGCCATGCGCAGGGCGTGCCGCTCGTCACCACCTACAAGGCCAAGGGGCTCCTGGACGAGCGGGATCCGCTCGCGCTCGGATGCGCCGGGCTTTCACCCAAGGCGGATGCGATCCTCATGCCGCTGATCGCCGCCTCGGATTGCCTGGTCCTCGCCGGCTACGATCCGATCGAGATGCGGGCCGGCTGGCGCCATCCCTGGGGCCCGGACAAGCCGGTGATCGAACTGGCGGGGGTCGAGCGCCGTCATGGCATGCATGGCGTGACCCTCGAGCTCCGCGGCGC
>NZ_DAIUBO010000161.1:0-8963 GCF_036846665.1 Amaricoccus sp.
CGGACGCACCGTCGGCGCAGGCGTCGTCTCCAAGATCATCGAATAACGCCGAAGGGCCGAGGAACCGGAAGGGCGCCCCCACGGCGCCCTTTTCCTTGCCGGGGCGCCCCCGGCCTGCGGCACGGGGTGAGGGGGGCAGCCTTCCCGCCGGTCAGGGAACCGACTGCATGGCCCGGATTGGGGCCGGATCCTGCATGGCCTGCCGGTCGGCCAGACTCGCGTCGGCAAGCGCGTCGGCGACACGCAGCGCATTGGCGACCACGGTCAGCGCCGGGCCGGCGCCGCCCGAGGAGGGGAAGACCGAGGCGTCGGCGACATGGATCCGTGGCTGGCCATGCACCCTGCCCTCGGGATCGGTCACGGAGGTCCGGGGATCGAGCCCCATCCGGCAGGTGCCCATGGGATGCCCCCAGTTGGGCTGCGCGTGCCGGCCCAGGAAATGCACTCCGAAGGGGGCGAAGACCGCGCGGATGCGGGCGCGGTTGGCCGCGGCGCGGCGCTTGAGGGCGGGGTCGACGGAATATTCCACCACGATCCTGCCGCCCTCGCTGCGCACGTGGTTGCGGGCGTCGGGCAGGTCCTCGGTGATCGTGGTGAAGATGGGCCTCGGCCCGATGAGCGCTGCCATGCTCCAGGCGAGCGGGCGCAGCGCCTCGACCATCCAGGGCGCGGGGCGCAACGGCAGCCCCGCGATCAGGCCGCGCATCGCCTGCATCAGCGCCCCGGTCTCCAGGCTGTAGCCGGTCGACTGGATCTCGCCGATACCGGCCTCGCCGTCAGCATAGAAATCGCGCAGCGCCAGCCATTTGCGCGGACCCTGGCCATCCGCCTCGCGCCGGGACATCACCAGGAAGAAATCGGAGACATGGAACATCAATCCGCGGCCGAGCATCGCCGGCGGCCCGGCATCCCCCCAGAGCGCGGTGGACCGCGCGAGGATGAGCGGGGAGTTGAGCGCGCCGGCCGCGAGGACGATGCGCCCGGCACGGCGCATCGTGGCGACGCCTTCCCGGTCGCGCAGGAGCACGGCGACGCCGCCATCCTCGGGCAGGATCGCCTCGACGCGCAGACCGGTCTCCAGCGCCACCCGGCCCGTGGCGAGCGCCGGCTGCAGCGCGCGGTTGTAGCCGTCGGCCTTGCAGGCGCGGGCGCAGCGCGCGCCGAAGCATTCGATGCATCCCGGAAGATAATCGAGGCCGACATGCAGGCGGAAAGGCGCGTGGCCCTTCGCCGCGAGGCTGGTGCGGAGCGCCTCGGCGGCCGCGGAGAGCCGCGGCGGCGGCAGGAGGTCGGCATCGTCGTCGGGGTCGAGCGGATCGCGCTCGCCGCAGACCCGCAAGAGCGATTCCGCCCGGGCGTAATGGCCGCGGAAACCGTCGTAACCGATCGGCCAGGCATTGGGCAGCAGCGATGCGTGGCCCTCGGCCACGCTGCCGGCGAAGTCGCTGCGCCGGAACCGGCCGAGCGCCGCGGCATAGCGCACGGAGGTGCCGCCCAGCCCCTGGCCGAGTCGCGTGGCGACCCTGCGCGGCGCGGCCCCGCCGCGGCCGCGCTCGTAATAGGAGAGGACGCCGGCGTTCCAGTCCTCCTGCTCGGGGAAGGCGGGCTCCTGGAGCCGCGCCGCCAGCCGCGAATAGGCGGATTTCGCGGCGAGGGGGGCGGTGACGTCGGGTCCCGCCTCGACGACCAGCACGTCGAGCCCGCGCTCGGCGAGCTGCCATGCGGCACTCGCGCCGCCGAGCCCGGCGCCGACGACAATGACATCCCGTTGCCGGTTGGAACGTAATTTGTTCATTCCTGGGTTGAGCTTTATAACTCGATACGATCATGCTTCTTGGAGGAGTCTGCATATCGCCTCCGATTATGTAAAGATTTTCTATGGTTAACTGGCGGGGACGGCGGAACGGGGCGCCAGAGGGCGCCGGGCATATCGCGCGTGATCCCCCGGAATCGGCATGCTAGAAGGCCGGAAAAGCAGCGCGGGCGGGCCGGATGCAGGATGGATCACGGGACCGAATGGTGAATCGTCACGCCCCGCGCCGGGAGCGCCCCGCATGAGCGATGCCACCGAGGGGCAGCGGATCTATGCCATCGGCGACGTGCACGGCCGGCTCGACCTGCTCGACGCCATGCACGCGCGCCTGCGCGCCGACCTCGCCGCCCGGCCTCATCCCCGGCCGCTGCTGGTCATGCTGGGCGATTATGTCGACCGCGGGCCCTCCAGTCGCGGCGTTCTCGACCGGCTCATCGGCATCGAGGCCTCGGATCTGCCGAGCGTCTTCCTGCTCGGCAATCACGACAGCTATATCGAGGCCTATCTCCGCGATCCCGAATGGTACGACCGCACCTATCACTGGCTGCATTCGGCCATGGGCGGCGGCGCGACGCTCGCCTCCTACGGCGTGCGGGACGCCCACGAGCGCGACCCGCGGGCGACCCACGACGCTTTCGCCGCGGCCTTTCCCGCGGAGCATGCGGCCTTCCTCGACCGCTGCCGGCTCTGGCACCGCATCGGCGGCTACGTCTTCGTCCATGCCGGCATTCGGCCCGGCGTGCCGATGGAGGCGCAGAACCGCGACGATCTGATCTGGATCCGCGAGCCCTTCCTGTCGTCGCGGCGCGACTTCGGCTTCAAGGTCGTGCATGGCCATACCATCGTGCCGCGGGTCGAGCATCACCCCAACCGCATCGCCGTCGACACCGGCGCGGTGCGCAGCGGCAAGCTCTCCTGCCTGCTGCTCGAGGGCGCGGAGGTCGCGCTGCTGGAGGCCTCCGGCCCCGTGCCCTGGCCGGAAGGCTCTGGCCTGGGCGAGCCCGCCCCCGGCGGCGGCCTGCGCTTCGGGCTCCGCCGCCTCTGGTCGGGGCGCTGACGCCCCTTGCGCCCGGGGGGGATCGGTCGTATCTCACGCCGCGCATGCCGGCACTCTAGGGGTGTAGCTCAGTTGGTAGAGCATCGGTCTCCAAAACCGAGGGTCGTAGGTTCGAGTCCTATCGCCCCTGCCAGGATGCCGGACGCGCCGCAACGGCGGCGCCATGCCGCCGCAACCTAGACCGCAACGGCCGGATCGAGGGTGATGCGCCAGAGCTCGTTGTCGTCGCGATCCATGAGCCGCACGGTGAGCTGGGCGGTCGCGCCGTCGATGTCGACCAGCCCGAAGAACTGGTAGCCGTCGCGCGGCGACACCGCGGCACCGAGCCCCGGCGGCGGCGCCTTCACGAACCGGACCTCGGGGCCGAAGGTGGGGTCGAGCGCCTTCTGGGCGAAGCTCCCCGCATGCAGGGGCCCCGACACAAACTCCCAGAACGGCGTGAAATCCTGGAAGGCCGCCCGCGACGGATCGTAGTGATGGGCGGCGGTATAATGCACGTCGGCGGTCAGCCAGAGCGTATTGGCGATGCCTTCGGCGTGGATGTGGCGCAGCAGATCCGCGATCTCCTGTTCGCGGCCGCGCGGCGCGCCGCCTTCGCCGTTGGCGAAGGCCTCCGCGGCCAGCCCGCCGGGGGAGCGCCCCCAGGAGACGAGCCCGATGGGCATGTCGCAGGCGATCACCTTCCAGGTGGCGCGGCTGGCCGAGAGCGAGCGCTTCAGCCAGGCGAGCTGGGCCGCGCCGAGGCCGGTGCGCGCATGGGGCAGGTCCTGGTCGGAGGCGAGGTAGTTCGCTCCGCGATACGACCGGAAATCGAGGAAGAACACCTCGAGCAGCGGCCCGTAGGCGATCCGGCGGTAGATCCGGCGCGGGTCGGCGGGATCGGTCCTTATCGGCGTCATCTCGTGGAAGGCGCGGGCCGCGCGCGCCGCGAGCCGGGCGACCGAGGTCTCGGAATAGCGGGAATCGTCGCGCAGGTCGGTGCCCGGCGACCAGTTGTTGAGCACCTCGTGGTCGTCCCATTGCACGAAGCTCGGTACCGCCGCGTTGAAGGCCCGCACATGCCGGTCCATGAGGTTGTAGCGCCACTGGCCGCGGAACTCGTCGAGTGTCTCCGCCACCTTCCGCTTCTCGTCGGTCAGCACGACGTTGCGCCAGGTTCCGCCGTCGAGCAGCGACGCCTCTTCCGCCATGGGGCCGTCGGCATAGACGGTGTCGCCGCAATGGATGAAGAAATCCGGCGCGTGGCCGGCGACGGCGGCATAGCTGCGCATGCCTTCGTCGTCGATGCCCCAGCCCTGCCCGCCGGTGTCGCCCGACCAGGCGAAGCGCACGGCGCGGCGGTCCGCGGGCGCGGTGCGGAAGCGGCCGGTCGCCGGCTCCGAGATCAGCGCGGGCTCCGCGAGATCGGCGGCGACCAGCCGGTAGAAGATGTCCTGGCCGGCGGGCAGGCCTTCCAGCCGGCGTTTGACGGCGAAATCGCTGCCCGCCAGCGCATCGACCGGCGGAAGCCGGACCGCATCGCGGAAGCTCTCGGTGGTGGCGTATTCGACCATGACCCGCGCCGGGCGGTCGACCCGGCCCCAGACCATGCCGGAGGCGGCTCCCACGTCGCCGGATTGCACCCCGTGGGTGAAGACCGGGCGGTCGGGCGCCCGGCTGAAGCCCGGCAGGGCGAGCGCCGCGGCGCCGGAGGCGAGGAAGCGGCGGCGCGAGAGGGGAAACCGGCGCGGCATCGGGGACCTCCGCTGCAATCTGCTGGTGCGGAGGCTAGGCGGCGATGGTTAACCGGATATTGCCATTTCGCGAAGAATTGGTGACATCGCCCCAACAAGTGGTGGAATCCGTCGAAATCACGGCAACATGCGGTAGGATCCGCAATGCGGCGCCTGCCGCCCCGGAGACGGCCGGCCGAACCGCCCGCGGCCTGCGGAGATGGCATCCGGCCTTGCAAACCGCCCGGGGCGTGGGTAAGTGCTCGGCGCTCAAGCGTCCGGACAGGTTCCCATGGCCCGTACCAATCCCTTCCAGTTCATCCAGCAGGTCCGCGCGGAGGCCGCGCGCATCGTCTGGCCGACGCGGCGCGAGACGGGGCTCACCACGGTCATGGTGATGATCATGGCGACGCTTTTCGCCACCTTCTTCTTCACGGTGGACCTGATCGTGCGCTTCGCCCTGGAGCAGATCCTTAACTTCGCCTCTTGAACCCCGCCGCGCGCGGGGGTAATCGGACGCCTCTCGCAACACGGAAGGCGCGCGTCGATTCGGTAGCGCGCCCTTTGCGTTTGCCCCCGCGTGGCGCGGGCAGAAGAGAAGTCGGGCGGCGAGGCGCCGCCGAGAGATTGAGGTAACGGACAGCATGGCGATGCGCTGGTATTCGGTGAGCGTTCTCTCGAACTTCGAGAAGAAGGTCGCCGAGGCGATCCGCGAGGCCGTGGCCCAACAGCATCTCGAGGACGAGATCGCCGAGGTCATGGTGCCGACCGAGGACGTCATCGAAATCCGCCGCGGCAAGAAGGTGCAGACCGAGAAGCGCTTCATGCCGGGCTATGTGCTGGTCAAGATGGAGATGACCGACCGGGCCTATCACCTGATCAGCTCGCTCAACCGCGTCACCGGCTTCCTCGGCCCCAAGGGCAAGCCGCTGCCGATGCGCGACGCCGAGGTCGCCCGCATCCTCAACCAGGTGGTCGAGGGGCAGGAGCGGCCGCGCTCGATCATCACCTTCCAGACCGGCGAGCAGGTCTCGGTCACGGACGGACCCTTCGAGGGCTTCAGCGGCATGGTCGAGGAAGTGGACCAGGGCGCGAGCCGGCTCAAGGTCTCGGTCTCGATCTTCGGCCGGGCCACGCCGGTGGAGCTGGAATTCGCGCAGGTCGCCAAGGCCTCGTGACCGGGGGCACGGTCGGCGCAGGCGCGAGCCGGCTGCGCGTTTCGATCGTGCCCTGCCAAGAGTTGGCCGGAATCCGAGGATTTCGGACTTCGCGCGGGAGGCGAGGACGGCGCGCCGTCCGGACCGTACCGCGCCCATGCAACGCCGCGCGGGACGCGTCCCCGTGGCAGGACAGAAGAAGGAGGCCGTCTATGGCCAAGAAAGTCATGGGGCAGCTGAAGCTGCAGGTGCCCGCCGGCAAGGCTAATCCCTCGCCGCCCGTCGGTCCCGCGCTCGGTCAGCGCGGCATCAACATCATGGAATTCTGCAAGGCGTTCAACGCCCGCACCCAGGAGATCGAGGCCGGCCAGCCGACCCCGGTCATCATCACCTATTTCTCCGACAAGTCCTTCCAGATGGAGATCAAGACGCCGCCGGCGTCCTACCTCATCAAGAAGGCGGCCAAGCTCAAGTCGGGCGCCAAGCTCCCCGGCAAGGAGACCGCCGGCACGGTGACGCTCGCCCAGGTGCGCGAGATCGCCGAGACCAAGATGAAGGATCTCAACGCCAACGACATCGAGGCGGCGATGCTGATCGTGGCGGGCTCCGCCCGGTCCATGGGCATCGAGGTCAAGGGGTAGGATCATGGCGAAGCTCGCAAAACGCACCGCAGCCGCCCGCAAGGCCGTCGAGGGCAAGTCCAACCTGGCGGTCGACGAGGCGGTCCGGCTCATCAAGGCCAATGCCACGGCGAAATTCGACGAGACGCTCGAGATCGCGATGAATCTCGGCGTCGATCCCCGCCATGCCGACCAGATGGTGCGCGGCGTGGTCAGCCTGCCGAACGGCACCGGCAAGACCGTGCGCGTGGCGGTCTTCGCCCGCGGCGCCAAGGCGGACGAGGCCACGGCGGCGGGTGCCGACATCGTCGGCGCCGAGGATCTGATGGAGACGATCCAGGGCGGCAAGATCGAGTTCGACCGCTGCATCGCCACGCCCGACATGATGCCGATCGTCGGGCGGCTCGGCAAGATCCTCGGGCCGCGCAACCTGATGCCGAACCCCAAGGTCGGCACGGTGACCATGGACGTCGCCCAGGCGATCCAGAACGCCAAGGGCGGCGAGGTGCAGTTCAAGGCCGAGAAGGCCGGCGTGGTGCATGGCGGCATCGGCAAGGCCTCCTTCGACGAGGGCAAGCTCGTGGAGAACGTGCGTGCCTTCGTGCAGGCGGTCAACCGCGCCAAGCCCTCGGGGGCGAAGGGCACCTATCTCAAGAAGATCGCGCTCTCCTCGACCATGGGGCCGGGCGTGACGGTCGACATCGCCAGCGCGGTGGCCGACTGACCGGATTCCCCCGGGCGACCGGGGGATGTTCCGGATCGGGAGCCTTCCCGGTCCGACTGTCCGAGACGGCGGGTTGGGCGAAAGGAGCGATCCTTCGCCCGGAAATCCTGCCCGAGACGGGGAACGATCGGGATCGACCGGGCTGATCCGGGCGGTTTTGGCGGGAACCCGTAGAAGGACCCGAGACGCCGGGCAACCGGCGAAACTGAGCGGCGGCGAGGGGCGGACGCCCCGGACCGCCAGTTACTTGGAGCAACAACGTGGATAGAGCCCAAAAGGAAGCTGTGGTCGCTGAACTCGGCCAGATCTTCACGGACTCTGGTGTCGTCGTGGTCGCGCACTACGAAGGCCTCTCGGTTGCCGAGATGACCGATTTCCGCCTGCGGATGAAGACCGCCGGCGGATCGGTCCGTGTCGCCAAGAACAAGCTCGCCAAGATCGCCCTCAAAGGCACCCCCGGCGAAAGCATGGGATCGCTGCTGACGGGCATGACGGTGCTCGCCTATTCCGAGGACCCGGTAGCCGCGGCCAAGACCGTGGATGCCTTCGCCAGGGACAACAAGAAGCTCGTTGTCCTCGGGGGTGCGATGGGAGCGACACCGCTGGACGAGGCCGGCGTGAAAGCCGTGGCCGCCATGCCGTCGCGCGAGGAGCTTATCGCTTCGATCGTGGCGTGCATCGGGGCCCCGGCAGGCGAGCTGGTCTCTGCCATTGGCGCGCCTGCCGCGAATATCGCGGGAATCCTCAGCACGCTCGAAGAGCGTGAGGCGGCTTGACGACTTCGCAACCCGGGGCCGGAGAGCGCGCGCCTTGCGCACCGGTCGACGCAAACCTACCTGATTGGAACCTGAGAAAATGGCTGATCTGAAGAAACTCGCCGAAGAGATCGTGGGGCTGACCCTGCTCGAGGCGTCCGAGCTGAAGAATATCCTCAAGGACGAATACGGCATCGAACCCGCCGCCGGCGGCGCGGTGATGATGGCCGCGGGTCCCGCCGCGGGCGGCGCGCCCGCCGAGGCCGCCGAGGAGCAGACCGAATTCGACGTGATCCTCAAGGCCGCCGGCGCCCAGAAGATCAACGTCATCAAGGAAGTCCGCGCCATCACCGGCCTCGGGCTCAAGGAAGCCAAGGACCTCGTCGAGGCCGGCGGCAAGGCGGTGAAGGAAGGCGTCTCCAAGGCGGAAGCCGAGGAGATCCAGAAGAAGCTCGTCGCGGCCGGTGCCGAGGTCGAGCTGAAGTGACGATTGTGCGCAACCGCCGGTTGCGCTAACGACCCCGACCGGATCCGCGGCGACGCGGGTCCGGTTCGATGCGTCTCTCGGGATGCCCGCGCGCGGGCCTCGCGAAAGACGCGTCCGATCCGGGTGTGCGATCTGGGAAATCGCACAGGCATTGGATCAGACACGTCCGGCAAGGCCCCGCCACCCGTTCCCCGCCGGGCGGCGTGCGTGCAAGCGAAGAGGTACGAGCATGGCTCAGACGCATTCCGGTCACAAGCGCATTCGGAAGTTCTACGGCAAGATCCGCGAAGTCGCGGAGATGCCCAATCTGATCGAGGTGCAGAAGTCGAGCTATGACCTCTTCCTGAATTCCGGCGAGGGTGCGGAGCCCGCGGACGGGGAGGGCCTGAAGGGCACCTTCCAGTCGGTCTTCCCGATCCGGGACTTCAACGAATCCGCGGTGCTGGAATTCGTGAAATACGATCTCGAGGCGCCGAAATACGACGTCGAGGAATGCATGCAGCGCGACATGACCTATGCCGCGCCGCTCAAGGTCACGCTGCGCCTCATCGTCTTCGAAGTGGACGAGGAAACCGGCGCACGCTCGGTCAAGGACATCAAGGAGCAGGACGTCTACATGGGCGACATGCCGCTCATGA
>NZ_DAIUBO010000162.1:0-8898 GCF_036846665.1 Amaricoccus sp.
TCCGATCGTTCCGGACGAGAGCCGCACCTTCGGCATGGAGGGCATGTTCCGCCAGGTCGGCATCTACAACCCGAAGGGCCAGCTCTACACGCCCGAGGACGCCGACCAGCTCAGCTACTACAAGGAGAGCGCCAGCGGACAGGTGCTGCAGGAGGGCATCAACGAGGCCGGCGCCATGGCGGACTGGATCGCCGCGGCGACCGCCTATTCGGTACACGGCGTGCCGATGATCCCCTTCTACATCTACTACTCCATGTTCGGCTTCCAGCGGATCGGCGACCTCGCCTGGGCCGCCGGCGACAGCCGCGCGCGCGGCTTCATGCTCGGCGGCACCGCCGGGCGGACCACGCTGAACGGCGAGGGGCTGCAGCACGAGGACGGGCACAGCCACATCCTGGCCGGCACCATCCCGAACTGCATCACCTATGACCCGGTCTTCGGCTACGAGGTCGCGGTCATCATCCAGGACGGGCTCCGGCGGATGTATGTCGATCAGGAGGACGTCTATTTCTACCTGACGGTCTGCAACGAGAACTACCACCACCCGGCGATGCCGGAGGGGGTCGAGGAAGGGATCCTCAAGGGTCTCTACCGCTTCTCCAAGACCGAGAAGCCGGGCAAGAAGCACGTCAACCTGATGTCCTCGGGGACGATCTTCCAGCAGGCGCTGCAGGCGGCGGAGATGCTGAAGGCGGATTTCGGCATCACCTCCGACCTCTGGGTCGCGACCAGCATGAACGAGCTGGCGCGCGAGGGGCAGGACGCGGAGCGGCTGAACAGGATGAATCCGACGAGCGAGCCGAAGGTGCCCTATGTCACCGAGCAGCTCGCGCAGACGACCGGCCCGGTGATCGCCGTCACCGACTACATGAAGAACTACGCCGAGCAGATCCGTGCCTTCGTGCCGCATTCGTTCCACACGCTCGGAACGGACGGCTTCGGCCGGTCCGACAGCCGGGCCAACCTGCGCCGGCATTTCGAGGTGGATGCGAACCATATCGCCGCGACCGCGGTCTATGCGCTCTCCAAGGAGGGCAAGGTCACCGCGAAGGATGTCGCGGCGGCCTACGAGAAATACGGGATCAACCCGTCGAAATCCAACCCGCGCACGGCGTGACAAGAACTGGGACGAGGAGAAACGTATATGTCCACGATCGAAGTGAAGGTGCCAGACATCGGCGACTTCTCGGATATCCCGGTGATCACGGTCTTCGTGAATGCCGGCGATACCGTCGCCGCCGATGATCCGCTGATCGAACTGGAATCCGACAAGGCCACCATGGAAGTGCCTTCGCCCGCCGCGGGCCAGGTCAAGGAGGTCAAGCTCTCCGCCGGCGACCGGGTCTCCGAAGGCAGCCTGATCCTCACTCTGGAGGCGGCCGGTGCCGGGGCCGAGGCGAAGCCCGCCGCCGAGGAGCCCAAGGCGGCGCCGGCGCCCGCCGCCGCGCCGGCGAAAGCCGCCGCTCCCGCCGCGTCCGGGGGCGCGGTCGACGAGGGCGGCTTCGCCACGGCCCATGCCTCGCCCTCCGTGCGCGCCTTCGCCCGCCAGCTCGGCGCCGACATCGGCAAGATCAAGGGGACCGGCCGCAAGGGCCGGATCCTGCGCGAGGACGTGACGGCCTGGCTGAAGTCCACCTCCGCCGGCGCCGCCGCGCCGGCCGCGGCGGCGGCGCAGGGCGGCATGGGCATCCCGCCGATCCCGGTGGTCGACTTCTCCAAGTTCGGCACGATCGAGAACGTCGAGATGCCGCGCATCAAGAAGCTCTCGGGTCCGGCGCTGCACCGCTCCTGGCTGAACGTGCCCCATGTCACGCATCAGGAAGAGGCGGATATCACCGAGATCGACAAGTATCGCAAGGAACTGGATACGGCCGCGAAACCCGAGGGTTATCGCGTGACGCTCCTGTCGTTTCTCATCAAGGCCAGCGTCTCCGCGCTCAAGGACCACTGGGAGGTCAACAGCTCGATCCACCCCGACGGCGACAAGCTGATCCGCAAGAGCTACTACAACATCGGCTTCGCCGCCGACACGCCCCAGGGTCTCGTGGTCCCGGTCATCAAGGGCGCCGACAGCAAGGGCATCGTCCAGATCTCCAAGGAACTCGGCGAGCTTTCCGCCAAGGCGCGCAAGGGCGAGCTCAAGAGCGCCGACATGCAGGGCGCGACCTTCACCATCTCCTCGCTCGGCGGCATCGGCGGCGTCGGCTTCACGCCGATCGTCAATGCCCCCGAAGTCGCGATCCTCGGGGTGACGCGTTCCAAGATCGCCCCGGTCTGGGACGGCGAGGCCTTCATTCCCCGCAATATCCTGCCGCTCTCGCTCAGCTACGACCACCGCGCCATCGACGGTGCCCTAGCCGCGCGGTTCTGCGCGTCCTTGAAACACCTGCTCGGCGACGTGCGCCGGCTGCTCCTGTAGGAGGCGCGCGACATGGCCACGGAAATCAAGGTCCCCGACATCGGGGATTTCAGCGACGTTCCCGTCATCTCCGTCTTCGTGAAGCCCGGCGACACCATCGCCAAGGAAGACCCGCTGGTGGAGCTCGAATCCGACAAGGCGACCATGGAGGTGCCCTCGCCCGCCGCCGGCAAGGTCGTCGAGGTCAAGGTCAAGGAGGGCGACCGGGTCTCGGAGGGCGCGGTGATCCTCACCCTCGAGGCCGAAGGCGCGGCGGCGGCTCCGGCCCCGGCCGAGGCGCCGAAGGCCGCACCGGCCGCGGCACCCGCATCGCGCCCGAGCGCGGCCCAGACCGGCGACATCCATGCCGAGCTTCTGGTGCTGGGCTCCGGCCCCGGCGGCTATACCGCCGCCTTCCGCGCCGCCGATCTCGGGCTCAAGGTGGTGCTGGTCGAGCGCGATCCCTATCTCGGCGGCGTCTGCCTCAACGTCGGCTGCATCCCCTCGAAGGCGCTGCTGCACGCGGCCAAGGTCGTCACCGAGGCCGAGGAGATGGCGGGCCACGGCGTCACCTTCGGCAAGGCGAAGGTCGACATAGACGCGCTGCGCGGCTGGAAGGAGAGCGTCGTCAAGAAGCTCACCGGCGGCCTCGGCGGTCTCGCCAAGGGCCGGAAGGTTCAGGTCGTGACCGGGAAGGGCACCTTCGCGGGCCCGAACCTGCTGAACGTCGAGACCGCGGACGGTGCCAAGTCGGTCAGCTTCGACCAATGCATCATCGCCGCCGGCTCCGAGCCGGTGCGCCTGCCCTTCGTCCCGCATGACGATCCGCGGGTGATCGATTCGACCGGGGCGCTGGAACTCGCCGACGTGCCCAAGCGGCTCCTGGTGATCGGCGGCGGCATCATCGGCCTGGAGATGGCCTGCGTCTACGACGCGCTCGGCTCCAAGGTCACCGTCATCGAGCTGATGGACCAGATCATTCCCGGTGCCGACAAGGACATCGTCAAGCCGCTCCACAAGCGCATCGAGGGCCGCTACGAGGCGATCCATCTCGGCGCCAAGGTCACGGGCGTCGAGGCGATGAAGTCCGGCCTGAAGGTCGCCATGGAAGGGCCGAAGGGCGCCTTCAGCGACACTTTCGACCGGGTGCTCGTCGCGGTCGGGCGCCGGCCCAACGGCAAGCTGCTCGGGCTCGAGGCCGCGGGCGTCACGGTCGACGAGCGCGGCTTCGTGCCGGTCGACAAGCAGCAGCGCACCAATGTCGGCCATATCTTCGCCATCGGCGACGTGGTCGGCCAGCCGATGCTCGCCCACAAGGCGGTGCACGAGGGCAAGGTCGCGGCCGAGGTCGCCGCGGGCGAGAACCGCGTCTTCGACGCCCGCGTGATCCCCTCGGTCGCCTATACCGATCCCGAGATCGCCTGGGTCGGCCTGACCGAGACCGAAGCCAAGGCCAAGGGCGTCAAGTTCGGCAAGGGCGTCTTTCCCTGGGCCGCCTCGGGCCGCTCGCTCAGCCTCGGCCGGGACGAGGGCATCACCAAGCTGCTCTTCGACGAGGAGACCGAGCGGGTGATCGGCGCGGGCATCGTCGGGCCGAACGCGGGCGATCTGGTCGCCGAGGTGGCGCTCGCCATCGAGATGGGGGCCGACGCCACCGACATCGGCCAGACCATCCACCCGCATCCGACCCTGTCGGAGACGGTGAACTTCGCGGCGGAGATGTTCGAAGGCACCATCACCGACCTCATTCCCCCGAAAAGGAAGAAGGCATGATCTTCGGCGCACCAGCAGAAATCATCGAGGGCGAGCGGAGGGTCGCCCTGACGCCCGCATCCGCGGCCGCATTGGCCAAGCTCGGGTATTCCTGCGTGGTGCAATCCGGCGCCGGAACCGGCGCCGGCATCACCGACGAGGCCTATCGCGCCGCCGGGGTCGAGGTCCTGGCGGATGCGGCGGCGGTCTGGGAGCGCGCCGATGTCATCGCCAAGGTGCGCCCGCCGGAGCCCTCCGAGGTCGAGCATGCGCGCAAGGACCAGATCCTGATCTCGTTCCTCTATCCCGCGCAGAACGGCGAGCTTCTGGAAAACCTCAGGGCGAGGGGCGTCACGTCCCTCGCCATGGACATGGTGCCGCGCATCAGCCGGGCCCAGAAGATGGACGCGCTTTCGTCCATGGCCAATATCGCCGGCTACCGGGCGGTGATCGAGGCGGGCAACAACTTCGGTCGCTTCTTCACCGGCCAGGTCACGGCCGCCGGCAAGGTGCCGCCCGCCAAGGTGCTGGTGATCGGCGCGGGCGTCGCCGGGCTCGCCGCCATCGGCACCTCCACCTCCCTCGGCGCGATCACCTACGCCTTCGACGTGCGCCCGGAGGTGGCCGAGCAGATCGAATCGATGGGGGCGGAGTTCGTCTTCCTCGACTTCGAGGACGCCAGCCAGGACGGGGCGGCGACCGGCGGCTACGCCGCGCCGTCCTCGCCCGAATTCCGCGAGAAGCAGCTGGAGAAATTCCGCGAACTCGCCCCCGAGATGGACATCGTCATCACCACCGCGCTGATCCCCGGCCGCGACGCGCCGGTGCTCTGGACGAAGGACATGGTGGCGGCGATGAAGCCCGGCTCGGTCATCGTCGATCTCGCGGCCGAGCGCGGCGGCAATTGCGAGCTCACCGTCGCGGACCAGAAGGTGGTGAGCGAGAACGGCGTCACCATCGTCGGCTACACCGATTTCCCGAGCCGCATGGCCACCCAGGCCTCCACGCTCTACGGCAACAACATCCGCCACATGCTCGACGACCTGACCCCGGAGAAAAACGGGGTGCCGGTCGTGAACATGGAGGACGACGTCATCCGCGGCGCCACCGTGACCCACGGCGGCGAGATCACCTGGCCGCCGCCGCCCCCGAAGGTCCAGGCGATCGCCAAGGCCGCGCCGAAGAAGACGGCGGTCGAATCCGCCGAGGAGAAGGCCGCCCGCGAACTCGCCGAACTGCGCGAATCCGGACGGCGCCAGACGATCCTGCTCGCGGCGGGCGCCGTGGTGACGCTGCTCGTGGGCAGCGTCGCCCCGGTCAGCTTCATGCAGCATTTCATCGTTTTCGCGCTCGCCTGCTTCGTCGGCTTCCACGTGATCTGGAACGTGGCCCACGCGTTGCACACGCCGCTCATGGCGATCACCAACGCGATCTCCTCGATCATCATCCTCGGGGCGCTGCTCCAGGTCGGATCGGCGAGCGGGATCGTGATGTTCCTCGCGGCCGTGTCGATCCTGATCGCCTCGGTCAACATCTTCGGCGGGTTCCTCGTGACCCGGCGGATGCTCGCGATGTTCCAGAAGAGCTGAGGGGACGGGACGCATGAACACCGGTCTGGTCACGGCCGCCTATCTTGCGGCGGCGGTCCTCTTCATCCTCGCGCTCGGCGGGCTCTCCAACCAGGAGAAGGCCAAGCGCGCGATCTGGTACGGCATCATCGGCATGGCGCTCGCGGTGCTCGCGACCATCTTCGGGCCGGGATCCGGCGCCTGGTGGCTCTCGATCCCGATGATCGCCATCGGCGGCGTGGCGGGCGCCTGGGTGGCCGGCCGGGTGCAGATGACCCAGATGCCGGAACTCGTCGCGGGCTTCCACAGCCTCGTCGGCCTCGCGGCCGTCTTCATCGGGCTCAACGCCGATGTCGAGGCGGGCAGGGCGGCGGCGGCGGTGGCGGCCGGAACTGCCGACCAGCTGCGCGGGTTTGCCGCGACGCTCGCCCACAAGACCCCGACCGAGCTCGCGATCATGCGGGTGGAGATCTTCCTCGGCATCTTCATCGGCGCGGTGACCTTCACCGGCTCCATCGTCGCCTATGGCAAGCTCGCGGGCCGGATCGACGCCAAGCCGCTCACCCTGCCGATGCGCCACCAGATCAACCTCGGCGCGGGCGCGCTCGCGCTCCTGCTCGGCATCCTCTATTTCTACGGGGCGGGCATCTGGACGATGCTGCTCGTGGCGATCATCGCCGGCGGCATCGGCTGGCACCTGATCATGGCGATCGGCGGCGCCGACATGCCGGTGGTCATCTCCATGCTCAACTCCTATTCGGGCTGGGCCGCGGCGGCGATCGGCTTCACGCTCGGCAACGACCTCCTGATCGTCACCGGCGCGCTGGTCGGCTCCTCGGGTGCGATCCTGAGCTACATCATGTGCCGGGCGATGAACCGCAACTTCGTCTCCGTCATCCTCGGCGGCTTCGGCGGTGCGGCCGTGGCGAGTGCCGCGATCGAGGGCGAGATGATCGCCATCGACGCCGACGGCGTCGCCGCCGCGCTCGACGAGGCCGACAGCGTCATCATCGTTCCGGGCTACGGCATGGCGGTGGCCCAGGCGCAGCAGTCGATCTCCGAGCTGACCAAGCGGCTGCGCGCCAAGGGCAAGAAGGTGCGCTTCGCGATCCATCCGGTCGCCGGCCGCCTGCCGGGCCACATGAACGTGCTGCTCGCCGAGGCCAAGGTTCCCTATGACATCGTGCTCGAGATGGACGAGATCAACGCCGACTTCCCCTCCACGGACGTCGCCATCGTCATCGGCTCGAACGACATCGTGAACCCCGCGGCCCAGGAGGATCCGGGCTCGCCGATCGCCGGCATGCCGGTGCTCGAGGTCTGGAAGGCCAAGCAGGTCTTCGTGATGAAGCGCGGCCAGGGAACCGGCTATTCCGGCATCGAGAACCCGCTCTTCTTCAAGGAAAACACCCGCATGTTCTACGGCGATGCCAAGGCGAGCGTCGACGCGCTGCTCACCCGCATCACCTGAGCGCCCGGCCGGGCCCAGGCCCGGCCGCCGCCAAATGCCTTGCCCCCCGCGCCGGGCTGTGCGACAGACATTCCCGGCGGTTCGTGGAGTTCCGTGTCATAAGTCTCTGGTTTGAAATGGTTGCGATCCCGCTCGTCTTCCCGTCCCCCGCGCCGAAGGGGCGTCGCGCGTGACGCTCGTCACCACGACCGACGCGCTGGCCCGTTTCTGCGCCGGGAGCGCCGATTCGCCCTATGTCACCGTCGACACCGAGTTCCTGCGCGAGCGGACCTACTACGCCCAGCTCTGCCTCGTGCAGCTCGCCCGCCCGGGCGAGGGCGAGGAGAACGCGATCCTGATCGACGCCCTGGCCGAGGGCCTCTCGCTCGAGCCGCTCTACGCGCTCTTCCGCAACCGCGCCGTCACCAAGGTCTTCCATGCCGCCCGGCAGGATCTGGAGATCTTCGCGACCGCCGCCGGCGTGCTGCCCGAGCCCTTTTTCGACACCCAGGTGGCGGCGATGGTCTGCGGCTACGGCGACCAGGTCGGCTACGAGACGCTGGTGCGCCAGATCGCGCGCGCCGGCATCGACAAGTCCTCGCGCTTCACCGACTGGAGCCGCCGCCCGCTCAGCGAGGCCCAGAAGGCCTATGCGCTCGCCGACGTCACGCATCTGCGCCGCATCTACGAGGTTCTGGCGAAGCGGCTGGAGGCGACGGGGCGCGCCGCCTGGGTCGAGGAGGAGCTGGCGGTGCTGACCGATCCCGCGACCTACCGCAGCGATCCCGCGGATGCCTGGATGCGGATCAAGACGCGCTCGAACGCGCCGCGCTTCATCGCGGCGCTGCGCGAGCTCGCGCGCCTGCGCGAGACCCTCGCCATCGCCCGCGACGTGCCGCGCAACCGCATCCTCAAGGACGACGCCCTGCTGGAGCTGGCCGCCAACCGGCCCCGCACCCCGGAGGATCTGGGCAAGTCGCGCCTGCTCCTGCGCGAGGCGCGGCGCGGCGAGATCGCCGAGGGCATCCTCGCCGCCATCGCCGCCGCCGAGGCGGTGCGGGTCCAGGACGTGCCGCGCCCCCCGGAGCCGCCGGCGCGGCGCGCCGGGGCTGAGGCGCTGGGCGAGCTCCTGCGGGTGCTGCTCAAGGCCCGCGCCGAGGTCGAAGGCGTGGCGCAGCGGCTGATCGCCTCCAGCGCCGACCTCGACCGCATCGCCTCCGAGGAGGCGCCGGAGGTGCCGGCGATGGCGGGCTGGCGGTTCGAGCTCTTCGGGCGGGACGCGCTGCGGCTCAAGCGCGGCGAGATCGCGCTTTCCGCCGACGGGTCGAGCGTCCGGGTGGTGGAACTGGCGCCGGCCGAGCCGCCGCGGCTCAGGGCAGGCGAAGCGTCCTGACCTGGTCCGCGCCGGTGATCCGGACGGCCTTGACCGTCTTCAGCGCAAGCGCGGGAATGAAGAGCGCCGCCTCGATCTCGCGCGTCCGCGTCGGGCCGACCGCCTCCACGACATCCGGCGGAATTGCCACCAGCTGATAGGCCAGCACGCCTGCGGCATCCGGCTCGCCGCCGTTCTCCGCCAGCAGGTCGCCGGCGTAATAGCCTTGCGTCGGCGCGACGCCATAGACCCGCAGGATCAGGCCGTAGAGCCCCTGATCGACCGCCGCGTCCCGCAGCGGGATCGCCACCGGCTCGGGCGGCGGATCGGGGCGCAGCTGATAGGACCCGGTGCCGGC
>NZ_DAIUBO010000163.1:0-8853 GCF_036846665.1 Amaricoccus sp.
GGCGGAGACCTGCCGGCTGGCGCTCAGCCTCGCGCTCGACGTCTCCTCCTCGGTGGATGCCTGGGAATACGGGCTGCAGAACGACGGCCTCGCCCGTGCCCTGACCGCGCCCGAGGTGGTGGAGGCCTTCCTCGCGGTGCCGGGGCATTACGTGGCGCTGCACATCTACGAATGGAGCGGGCGCGGGCAGCAATCGGTGCGGCAGCCCTGGGTGGCGATCGGCTCGGAGCGCGATCTCGCGGCGGTGGCGGCGCGGATCCGGGGGCTGGGGCGCAGCCATACCGAATATCCCACCGCGCTCGGCTTCGCCATGGGCTTCGGGGCGCGGGCGCTGGAGACGCGGCGGGATTGCTGGGCGCATACCCTCGACATCTCCGGGGACGGCACCAACAACGAGGGCTTCTCGCCGGACATGGCGCGGCGCGTCTTCCCCTTCGAGGGCGTGACCGTCAACGGGCTGGTGGTGGGCGCGACCCGCGAGACGCTGAAGCGCTATTACGCGAGCTACGTGATCGCCGGGCCCGGCGCCTTCGTGATGAGCGCGGTGGATTACACCGATTTCGAGCGGGCGATGCGGATGAAGCTCCTGCGCGAGCTCGGGGTGGGCGCGGTCAGCGCGCTGGAGCCCGCGCTGCGCTGAGCGTGCCATCGGCCGGCTCCGCAATCCCGGCTTGATCTTAAGGCCCGGGAACCGGCAGGATCGCGCCATGAGCGCACGCCCCCTCCGGATCGCCTGCCTCCAGACCCGGCCCCGGCCCGATTTTGCCGGCGCATTGGGCGAGGCGCTCGCGCTGGCGGAGGCCGCGGTGGCCGAGGGCGCGGGCTTGCTCGCCCTGCCGGAACATTGCGGCGGCCTGCGCAGCGAAGGCGCCTCGGTGGTGCCCCCGGCCGCGGCGGAGGCGGAGCATCCGGTGCTGGCCGGCCTCGCGGATTTCGCCGCCCGGCACGGGGTCTGGATGCTGATCGGCTCGCTGGCGATCCCCGGGCCGGAGGGCGGGATCCGCAACCGCAGCATGGTCCTCGACGACGCCGGCCGGATCCGGGCGCGCTACGACAGGATCCATCGCTTCGACGTCGCGCTCTCCGGAGCCGAGACCTGTCGCGAGAGCGACCGGGGCGGGCCGGGCGGCGTGGCGGCGCTGGCGCAGGCGCCCTTCGGCCTCATCGGCATGAGCCTCTGCGACGACCTGCGCTGTCCGCTGCTCTACCGCGATCTCGCCAGGGCGGGCGCGGAGATCCTCGCGGTGCCCGCGGCCTTCACGCGACGCGACGGCGGGGCGCCTTGGCGGGTGCTGAACCGGGCGCGCGCGATCGAGAACGGCGCCTTCGTGGTCGCCCCCGGCGCGGTGGGGCCGGTCGAGGGCGGCGGCGCCTGCCACGGCCATTCGCTGATCGTCGGCCCCTGGGGCGAGGTGCTCGCCGAGGGCGGCGACGCGCCCGGCCTGGTGCTGGCGACCGTCGATCTCGCCGAGGTGGAGACGGTGCGCGCCCGGATCCCGAGCCTCGCCGGCGACCGGCCCTACCGGATGCCGGCCGAGGACTGACGCGGAACGGACCGCGCGACGGGGCCGCTTCGGGGAGTGGCACTGCCCTCGTCTTGTGGTGGCGCGGCCGAAGAACAAGGATCGGACTCCGAATGCGATCACTTTGGACCCCTTTCATGCGCCGTTGTGCCCGACCGTCGCCGAAGCTAGGGTCCGGCGCGGAAATCGCCTGACTCGGATGCTTGCCTGATGGTGTTCCTTGGAATCGCGGCGGCACTGGTGCTGGGCAGCCTCGCGCTCGTCCTGGCGCCGCTCCTGCGCGGTTCGGACCGGCTCGCCCGGCGCGCGAGCCACGACATGCAGGTCTTCCGCGACCAGCTTCGCGAGATCGATGCCGACCGGGCGCGCGGGATCCTCAGCGCCGAGGAGGCGGAGGCGACGCGCATCGAGGTCTCGCGCCGCCTGCTCGCCGCCGCCGATGCCGAAGGTGCGGAGGCCTCCGCCGGCCCCGCCCCCCGGGGCCTGTCGCGCGCCGCGGCGCTGGCGGCGCTGGTGCTGGCGGGCGCGGGTGCGGGCGCGGCCTATCTCCAGCTCGGCGCCCCGGGCATGCCGGACCGGCCCCTGCGCGAGCGCCAGGCGCAGATCGCCGCGATCGAGGCCGAGCGCGACGACGGGGCCGCGCTGATCGCCCAGCTGCAGAAGGTGCTGGAAGACCGGCCCGACGACCTCCAGGGCCACCGGCTGCTGGTGACGAGCCTCGCCGGCATGGGGCGCATGGCCGAGGCGGTCGACGCCCAGCGGCGGGTGATCGGGATCCAGGGCGAGGCGGTTCCGGGCCACGAGCTCGTGTCGCTGGCGGGGCTCATGATCGCCGCGGAGGACGGCCGGATCTCGCCCGAGGCGGAGGCGGCGCTGGCCGCCGGGCTCGCGAAGGATCCCGAGGATCCCTCGGGGCGCTATTTCTCCGGCCTGCTCTTCCTCCAGAACGGCCAGCCCGAGCGCGCCTATCCGATCTGGAGCCGGCTGCTCGAGGAGGGACCGCCGGACGCGCCCTGGGTCAAGGCGATCGCGCCGGTGATCGAGGGTCTCGCCGCCGAGGCCGGCCGGCCGCCGCCGGCGCCCGCGCGCGGCCCCGGCGCGGCGGAGGTCGAGGCGGCCGGCGCGATGCCGGCCGGGGAGCGCCAGGCGATGATCGAGGGCATGGTCGACCGGCTGGCCGAGCGGCTGGCGACGGAGGGCGGGCCGCCCGAGGATTGGGCGCAGCTGATCCGCTCGCTCGGCGTGCTCGGGCGCGCAGACGAGGCGGGGCGCATCCGCGACGAGGCCGGCGAGGCCTTCGCCGGGGATCCGGCGGCGCTGGCGCAGATCGCGGCGGCGGCGCGCGACGCGGGGCTCGCCCCGTGACGGCGGCGATCCACGAGGACGTCGCGGCCTTCGCCGCGGCGCTTGCGCCCGGGGCGGCGCTGATGGGGCTCGACCTCGGCACCAAGACCATCGGCCTCGCGGTCTCCGACACCGGCCGGCGCATCGCCTCGCCCCTGGCCACGATCCGGCGCCGCGGCTTCAGGGCCGATGCCGCGGATCTGCTCGCCCGGGCGGAGGCGCGCGGCATCGGCGGGCTGGTGATCGGCCTGCCGCGGAACATGGACGGGAGCGAAGGCCCGCGCTGCCAGTCGGCCCGCGCCTTCGCGCGCAACCTCGCTTCCCTGACCGGGATGCCGATCACCTTCTGGGACGAGCGGCTCTCGACCGTCGCCGCCGAGCGCGCGCTGCTTGCGGCGGATGCCTCGCGCCGGCGCCGGGCGGAGGTGATCGACCATGTGGCGGCGGGCTATATCCTGCAGGGTCTGCTGGACCGGCTCGGCCATCTGGCGGCGGAGCGCGCATGAGCGACGAGGTCTGGCGCCGCGAGCCGGTGGAGAGCCCCTGCATCAAGGTCTGCGTGGTGCATCCCGAGGCGCGGCTCTGCATGGGCTGCTACCGCTCGATCGAGGAGATCACCGGCTGGAGCCGGATGAGCCCCGAGGCGCGGCGCGCGGTGATGGCGGAGCTCCCCTCCCGCGCCCCGCTGGTCGCCCCCGCCCGCCGCGGCGGCCGCGCGGCCCGCATCGCCAGACGGGACGGCCCCGCCTCCGGCTGACCGCCTCGGCGGATCCCAGGCGCGGGCCCGACGATGACGCCACGGCGGGACGAGGCCCCTCCTCACCCGCTCAGGCGGCGGCCCTCTCCCCCACCAAGGCCAGCGCCGCCTCGACCAGTTCGGGCCCCGCCCCCGGCCGGTGCGCGTTCTCCGAGAGCCGCCGCCGCCAGGCGCGCGCGCCCGGCCGGCCCTGGAAGGCGCCGAGCATGTGGCGCGTGACCGCCTGGAGCCCGGTGCCGCGCATCCGTTCCGCCTCGATATAGGGCAGCATGGCGAGCACCGCGGCCTCCGGCTCGACGTCCCGCCCCGGCGCGCCGAAGATGCGGCGGTCGGCGGCGCCGAGCAGCGCCGGCGTGCGATAGGCGGCGCGCCCGATCATCACCCCGTCGAGCCCGCGCTCGAGGAAGCCCCCCGCCATGTCGAGATCCGTGATGCCGCCGTTGATGACGATCGCGAGATCGGGGAAGGCGGCCTTCATGCGCAGCACCAGGCCGTGGTCGAGCGGCGGGATCTCGCGGTTCTCCTTCGGGCTGAGGCCCTGGAGCCAGGCCTTGCGGGCATGGATGGCGACACGGCGCACCCCAGCGCCGGCAAGGGTCGCGAGGAAGGCCGGCAGCACCGCCTCCGGATCCTGCTCGTCGACGCCGATGCGGCATTTGACCGAGACCGGCACCGGGCCCGCGGCCGCGATCATCGCCGCCGCGCATTCGGCCACGAGCCGCGGCTCCCGCATCAGCGCGGCGCCGAAGCAGCCCGATTGCACCCGGTCCGAGGGGCAGCCGACATTGAGGTCGATCGCATCGTATCCCGCCGCGACGCCGATGCGCGCCGCTGCCGCCAGCATCGCGGGATCCGAGCCGCCGAGCTGCAGCGCGAGCGGGCGCTCGCGCGGGTGATGCGCCAGCAGCCGCTCGCGGTCCCCGCAGAGCACCGCCGCGGCCGTGACCATCTCGGTATGGAGCAGCGCCCGTCGCGTGAAGCCGCGATGGAACATCCGGCAATGCCGGTCCGTCCAGTCCATCATCGGCGCGACGGAGAGGCGCGACGCATCGAGCTCACTGTATCTTTTATCTTTGTCAGCCACTTACCGTCCGGCCACTCGTCTCGATCTTGTCTCTCGTGTCGCATCCCATGGGTAGCATCATCAGGCGCGAGCGGAAAGACCGCTCCACCGCCTGGCTCGTCCCGGTCGCCGTTCGGCGGTCCGGAAACCCGGGCGGCGGGCGGACCGGACCGCCGGGATGCGCGCCACCGCCGCGGCCCGGACCGAGAAGCGCGAGCAGGACCTCGCCAGGCCCGGAGAGCTCGAAGGCATGCCCGTCGGAGAGACCCGTCGCCGTGACGTGGCGCCTGGCGACGCAATCGCCGGATATGGGGAGGACGGCGCGAAGGCAATCGGCCGGACCAGGGCGCCGGACCTCGAGAGCATCAAGGCGTTCGACATTGCGCCGAAGCGCTGTACCGGGATCGCGGCCGTTGCCACGGAGAAGCCGAATGCGGGTGTCGCCCCGGAGACCCTGGCAAAGGATCCGGCCTCCCCCGGCCGCGATGGATCGAAGCGCAAGGACGCGCCCGGTCCGTCCCTGGGCGACAGGAAGGATTGCAGGTCCTGCATGCGATCCGGCGCGGGTCCGATCACCCAGTCGAGATCGTCGATGCCGAACCGTTGCTTCCGCGAAATCAGGCTTTGAACCCCTCCCGGCGATCCGGCATAAGGCCACCCGAACACGCCCGAGGGACGCCCCGATGCACGACATCCGCCTGATCCGCGAGACCCCGCATGCCTTCGACGCCGGCCTCGCCCGCCTCGGCCTCGCGCCGGTCACGGACGAGATCCTCGCGCTCGACGAGCGGCGGCGCGAGCGGATTTCCGCGGCGGAGCAGGCGCTTGCCGAGCGCAATGCCGCGAGCCGCGAGGTCGGTGCCGCGAAGGCGCGCGGCGAGGATGCCGAATTCGAGCGGCTCCGCGCGCTCGTCGCCGAGAAGAAGGACGAGATCGCGCGGCTCGAAGCCGAAGCCGCCCATGCCGATGCCGCGCTGCGCGATCTGCTCATGGGCCTGCCGAACCTGCCCTATGACGATGTCCCCGACGGCCCCGACGAGACCGCCAATGTCGAGATCCACCGCTGGGGCGCGCCGCGGGACTTCACCTTCAAGCCCCTGGAGCATTTCGAGATTCCGGCGGCGATTCCCGGGCTCGATTTCGAGGCCGCGGGCCGGCTCTCCGGCAGCCGCTTCGTGGTGATGCGCGGCGCGGTCGCCCGGCTGCACCGGGCGCTCGCCCAGTTCATGCTCGACACCCATATCGAGCGGCACGGGCTCACCGAGCACTGGACCCCGGTGCTGGTGCGCGACGAGGCGATGCTGGGCACCAACCAGCTGCCGAAATTCGCCGAGGACAGCTATCGCACCGAGAACGGCTGGTGGCTGATTCCCACCTCGGAGGTCACGCTGACCAATCTGGTGGCGGGCCAGATCCTCGACGACGACCGCCTGCCGATGCGCATGACCGCGCACAGCCAGTGCTTCCGCTCCGAGGCGGGAAGCGCCGGCAAGGACACCGCCGGCATGCTGCGCCAGCACCAGTTCGAGAAGGTCGAGATGGTCTCGATCACCCGGCCCGAGGACAGCCGCGCCGAGCTCGACCGCATGACCGGCTGCGCCCAGCACATCCTGGAGGCGCTGGCGCTGCCCTATCGCACCGTGGTGCTCGCGACAGGCGACATGGGCTTCGGCGCCCGGCGCACCCACGACATCGAGGTCTGGCTGCCCGGCCAGGACAAGTATCGCGAGATCTCCTCCTGCTCGGTCTGCGGCGACTTCCAGGCGCGCCGCATGAACGCCCGTTTCCGCCGGGGCGAGGGCGCGAAGCCGGAATTCGTGCACACCCTGAACGGCTCCGGCCTCGCCATCGGCCGCTGCCTGATCGCGGTTCTCGAAAACGGCCAGCAGGAGGACGGATCGGTGGCGATCCCCGAGGCGCTCGCGCCCTATCTGCGCGGCGCCGGGATGATCGGACCCGAGGGCGCGCTCGCCTGACGCGCGCCGTCACTCCGCGCGCGGCCAGGCCTGCTCCGGGGTGAGGGCGTAGCTCCAGGGAAGCCCCGCGTTGCGCCAGCCGTCGAGCGTTCGCTTGCCCGAGGGGTCCCTGTCGCCCTCGAAGCCTTCGACGAGGTTCCAGGCATTGGTGTAGCCGGCCGCGGCCAGGGCGTCGGCGGCTTCGGCCGACCGGTTGCCGGAACGGCAGATCAAGAAGACCGGGTCGTCCCTGCCCCGGCCCTCGCGCGCCATCAGCGCATCCACCTGCGCGACGAAGCCGGGGTTCGGCGCCATGCGGTATTCCCCGCTCCCGGCGTCGAAATCCAGCGTGGCGGTCTGGAAGGGCACGATGGCATCGATGGGCTCCGGATGGCCGACGAAGGCGACCTCGATCGGATCGCGCGCATCGACGAAGACGATGCCCGGGTCGGCCGCGAGCGCGGCGCCGGCGTCTTCCGCCGTCAGATAGAGCTCGAGGCGCGTCTGCTTGCCGGCCGGCAGAGCATCGGGATCGACGCTCGACACGATTTCGGCCGAAGCGGGAAGCCCGAGCAGGAGGCACCCCGCCACGGCGAGAGTGGATGACTTCATGCCGGCCTCCCGCCAACGGGAGGCCATAGTGCCAGCACCGATCCGTGCTGTCCATTTCCCGCGCGGCGCGTCCCCCCCCGCCCGGGCCCACGATCAGCGCCGCTTCGCCGTGGCGAGACGGCAGATTGCCACCAGGATGGCGAGGTTCACGAGCGGGGAAAGCGCCGCGAGCCAGGGCAGCAAAGGCTGCGCGACGCCGTCCAGCAAGCGTGTCCAGGGAAGACCGAGCGGCACGAGGAAGACGCCGGCGAGCGGCCCCCGCTCGCTGCCGAAAAGGCCGAAGGTTCCGACCAGGAACAGGCCCAGCGCTGCCAGGTAGAGGAGACCGAATCCCACCGTCACGATCCGGCAGAATCGCGTCACGGTCCTGGCCTGTCGGTCATGCGGCTCCCTTTCCTGCCCACCCAGGCAGATCGCCCGGACCGGAGGGGCCCCGGCATTCCGTCAGAGCGCGCCTTCGTCGGTCGCGGAGGAGATCTCGGCGACGACACCGTCGTTGGAGACCAGGCAGCGCCAGGGCGCGCGGTCCGGGCCGACGCCGATCATCACCAGCGAATTGGCCTCCGAGAACTCGTTGCTCAGCACCGTGACCTCGCCGTTGTTGGTCTCGTTCGAGACGCCCGCGAGGCAAGCCTGTTCCTGAATGCTCGGTGCGGCCGCGATGCTCGACATGTCGGCACCGGTATCCGCGTCGCAGGCGGCAAGGCCGGCGACGCAGAGGGCCAGGCCGGCCAGTGTCTTCTTATGTGTCATCTCAGTCCCTTTCATATTTTCGTTCAAGAAAGGCGCAATGGCGCCGGCACTCGCCCAAGCATTCCCGTCGAATACTGCACGCAACCTCGCACATCCGCTCCCGGGGGAAAAATCGACCTCATCGGACGGGACATCGCACGTCACCCACAACCGGCCATGGTGCCAGCCTCACATGATCGTCATGGAGAGCGTGAACGGCACGGTCCGGCCGCTGTCCTTGTCATTTCCCATCAGGTAGACGCGGATAGTGTAGTCGCCCGCAGCGGGAAGCTTGATGCTGGCGTCGTTCCCGTCGATCGAGCCGATGTAGATGGCTTCGCCGTCGCTGCCCGGCGGAAGGATGTTGAAATATGCGGTCCCATCGGTGATGAGCGAGACGCCCATCGTCTGGCCCGCGGCCGCGCCGAGAATGTAATCTTTGTATCCGCCACCGATGACTTCGGCCTCCACGGCGGCGTTGTCTTTGCCGGCGGCGAAGTTCACGCGCTCGCTCGACTGCGCAAGCGCCATGCCCGACAACATCAGGATCGCGAACGCCGATGCGATGCCGAGTCTCGCCAATCCGCTAGCTGGAATCATCCGGTTTCCATCCCTGCCAGAACACACCCGAATGACATATTCGGCTAGAACCGGCCCAGGTCAAACGCAAGCATCCTAATCCACCACCGCGCCGGGCTCGTCCTTGGCCATGTGCATCCGCCGCTTGAGCGCCTTGCCGAAGAGGATCGGCAGCACGAAGCCGACGATGGCGATGCCCCAGAGCGTCAGCGAGAGCGGCGAGGCGAAGAGTGCGGTCCAGTCGCCGTCGGAGATGGTCATGGCCCGGCGCAGGTTCGCCTCCATGAG
>NZ_DAIUBO010000164.1:0-8775 GCF_036846665.1 Amaricoccus sp.
ACATCTTCCTCGACGAGGTCGACGCCTATCCGGCCTCGGCCGACGAGGAAGGCGACCCGGTCTCGCTGGCCGAGGCGCGGTCGCTGACCTTTGCGCATCGGCGCAAGGTGTTCCTGGTCTCGACGCCGACGATCCGCGGCCTCAGCCGCATCGAGCGCGAGTACGAGGCGAGTGACCAGCGGCGGTTCTTCGTGGCCTGCCCGCATTGCGGCGCGTCGCAGTGGTTGAAGTTCGAGCGCCTTCGCTGGGAGAAGGGGAAGCCGGAGACCGCCGCCTACGCCTGCGAGGCGTGCGACGCCGCCATCGCCGAGCATCACAAGACGGCGATGCTCGAGCACGGCGAGTGGCGGGCGACGGCGACATCCGTCGATCCGTCGACCATCGGCTTCCACCTCTCCGCGCTCTACTCCCCGGTGGGTTGGCTCAGCTGGGAGCGGATCGCGCGGGCGTGGGAGGCGGCGCACAGCTCGGACGAGGCGATCCGCGCCTTCCGCAACACCATCCTCGGGGAGACCTGGGTCGAGACCGGCGAGGCCCCGGACTGGCGCCGGCTCTACGACCGGCGCGGCAATTGGCCCGCGGGGACAGTGCCGCGCGGCGGGCTGTTCCTCACCGCAGGCGCCGACGTGCAGAAGGACCGCATCGAGGTCGACGTCTGGGCTTGGGGCCGCGGCCTGGAAAGCTGGCTCGTCGATCATGTCGTCATTGACGGCGGGCCGGAGCATGCCCGCAGCTGGGATACGCTCGCGGCGCTGCTCGCCCGCACCTGGCCGCACGCGCGCGGCGCCGAGATGCAGATCGCGCGGTGTGCTGTCGACACCGGCTACGAGGCTCCGGCGGTCTATGCGTGGGCCCGGCGGCAGGGGTTTGCGCAGGTCGCGCCGGTGAAGGGCGTCGAGGGCTTCAACCGGGCGAGCCCGGTGTCGGGGCCGACCTACGTCGACGCCACCGAAGGCGGCCGCCGCATCCGTCGCGGCGCCCGGCTCTGGACCGTCGCGGTCTCGACCTTCAAGGCCGAGACCTACCGACACCTGCGGCTCGACCGGCCGACGGCGGAAGAGCTGGCCGCGGGTGCTTCGTTCCCGCCGGGAACGGTGCATCTGCCGGACTGGGTCGAGTCCGAATGGCTGAAGCAGTTCGTCGCCGAGCAGCTGGTCACGGTGAAGACGAAACGCGGCTTCGCCCGGCTGGAGTGGCAGAAGCTCCGCGAGCGCAACGAGGCGCTCGACGCCCGGGTCTACGCCCGCGCTGCCGCTTGGATCGCGGGCGCCGACCGCTGGCCGGAGGCGAAGTGGCGCGACCTCGAGGCGCAGCTCGGTGCGGGTGATGATGCGGCCGCGCCGCCGTCGGACGGGGTCTTGGCGGACGGAACGACCGCGGAACCGTCGGCGGGCCTGATCCGGCGCCGCACCAGCTGCGGCCGGCGGGTGTTCCGGTCGAGCTATCTGGGCTGAAGGGGTTCCCATGACTCTCGACGAGATGATCGCGCAGCGCGACGCGCTGCTCGCCGCCCGCTACCGCGGGGTGCGCACCGTCGAGGTCGAGGGACGCCGGGTCGGCTACGCCAGCGACGCCGAGATGGCGGGAGCACTCGCCGACCTCGAACGGCGCATCGCCGCCGAGAAGGCGGGAGCGCGGCGGCGCATCGTGCGCACCGCCGCCAGCAAGGGGCTGTGATCGATGACCGAGGCGATGACCCGCTGGCGCCGGCGCATCGGGGCGCTCGTCGGCGGCTTCGAGGCCGGCCAGGCGAGCCGGCGGCTGCGGCACTTCCAGCCGAGCCGCGCGCATCTCAACACGCTGGTCGCCGCCGCCGGTGCGGACATCACCGCCCGCGCCCGCTGGCTGGTGCGCAACAACGGCTACGCCGCCAACGCCATCGAGAGCTGGGCCGGCAACGTCGTCGGCGCCGGCATCAAGCCCTCGTCGCTGATCGGCGACCCAAAGCTCAAGGCCGCGGTGCAGCGGCTCTGGCTCGACTGGACCGACGAGGCGGACGCCGAGGGCTTCACCGACTTCTACGGGCTGCAGCGCCGGGTCGCGCGCGAGATCTTCACCGCCGGCGAGGTCTTCCTGCGCTTCCGCCCGCGCCGGCCCGGCGACGGGCTCAGTGTGCCGCTGCAGCTGCAGATGATCCCCGCGGAGATGCTGCCGCTCGGAAGGACCGAGCCATGGGGCGGCAACCCGGTCCGCCAGGGGATCGAGTTCGATCGCATCGGCCGGCGGGTCGCCTACCACTTCCTGCGCCGACACCCGGGCGATGTCACCGATCCCGGGCTCGCCGGCGAGACCGTGCGGGTGCCGGCCTCGGAGGTCATCCACGTCGTCGACCCGGTCGACGCGGGCCAGCTTCGGGGCGTCTCCCGCTTCGCGCCGGGGATCGTCAAGCTGTTCCTGCTCGACCAGTACGACGACGCCGAGCTCGACCGGAAGAAGGTCGCGGCGATGCACGCGCTCTTCATCACCACGCCCGCGCCGGCCGAGCCGTTCGACGTCGCCGAGAGCGATGCCACGGGCGAGCGCAGCATGGACCTGCAGCCCGGTCAGGTGGTGATGCTCGAGCCCGGCGAGGAGGTGCAGACCTCGGCGCCCGCCGACTCTGGCGGGACCTACGAGCCGTTCCAGTACCGCACGCTGCTGCAGGTCTCGGCGGCGCTCGGCATTCCTTACGCCTACCTCTCGAACGACATGGTGCGCGCCAACTACTCGAACTCGCGGCTGGCGCTGCTGGAGTTCCGCCGCAGGGTCGAGGCCTACCAGCACGCGGTCATGGTCTGGCAGGTCTGCCGCCGGGTGTGGGCGCGCTGGCTCGACACCGCCGTGATGGCGGGAGCGCTCGAGCTGCCGGACTACGAGCGCCGGCGGCGGGAGCATGCCACCTGCGCCTGGTTGCCGCCGAAGTGGGACTGGGTCGATCCCTTGAAGGATGCCCGCGCCGAGATCGAGCAGATCGAGGCCGGGCTGAAGAGCCGCAGCCAGGCGCTCGCCGAGCGCGGCTACGACGCCGAGCAGGTCGACGCCGAGATCGCCGCCGACCGGGCGCGGGAGCGGGAGCTGGGACTGAGCTTCGCCAGCGCGGCTCCGATCGATCTTGCGGCCAGCGACGCCGACGTGCCCGGCGATGCGCCGGCACCCGATGACACCGTTCCGGATGCGACCGCCAATCGAGGACGCCGATGACCAATGCACTGCTCGCCCGGCTCGCCGGCCGGCCGCTGGCCCTCGCCCCGCGCGCGCTCGACGGGCTGCTCGCGGGCGGCCTGACCACGTCCTCGATGCCGTCGGCGCTGTTCCCGCCGCGCGACGATGACGGTCCCCGGCGCCGGGGCTACGCCGTGACCGACGACGGCATCGCGATCGTGCCGGTGCTCGGGCCGCTGCTGACCCGCGGCGACTGGCTGACGAGCCTGCTCGGCGCGACCGACTACGGCGCGCTCGGCCGAACGCTGGAGGCGGCGTTCACCGACCCGGCGGTCCGGGCGGTGCTCCTCGAGATCGACTCGCCGGGCGGCGAGGTCGGCGGGCTCTTCGACCTGGTCGACGAGCTGGCCGCACTGCGGGCCGACGCCGGGAAGCCCCTGTGGGCGGTGGCACGCGAGAGTGCGTTGTCCGCGGCCTTTGCGATCGCCAGCGCCGCCGAGCGCATCTACGTCACCCGCACGGCGGAGATCGGCTCGATCGGCGTCGTCGCCGCGCATGTCGACGCGAGCGGTGCCGACGCCATGGCTGGCCAGAAGTGGACGCTGATCCATGCTGGCGCGCGCAAGGTCGACGGCAACAGCCACGAGCCGCTCTCCGACAGGGCGTTGACTGCGATCCAGGCCGACGTCGATGCGCTGCATGCCGAACTCTGCGCGCTGGTCGCCCACAACCGGCGCCTCACGCCCGAGACGGTGCGCGGCAGCGAGGCCGCGATCTGGCGCGGTCCACGCGGCATGGCGGCCGGCTTCGCCGACCGGATCGGCACGCTCGACCAGGCTCTCGCCGACCTCGCCGCAAGCCTCGATCCGCCGCCGGGCCGCGCTGCCCGGCTCCTTCCCACCCGACCAACGCAGGGAACCAGCATGACCGACCAGACGACCACTGCCAGCACCGAGACGCCCGCCGTCGTCGATCCGCCGGCAACGCCGGGCGCACCGGAAACCCAGGCCGCGACCGCGCCCGCGGGCACCGCCGCCGCCGCGATGGCTGCGAGCCCCGTCATCCCGGCGGCCCCGGCGCCGGCAGAGTCCGTCGCCAATGCCGCGGCCGCACGGCTGCGCGCCGAGTTCGCGGAGATCGCGTCGGTGGCGGCGCAGGCGGGACGGCTCGGCGTCGCCATCGACGCCGCCGACGCCATGGCGCGCAGCGTCTCGCCGGACGCGCTGCGGCGCTCGGTGCTGGAGGCGCTGGCCGCGCGGAGCGACGCCAGCACGGTCGTGTCCGCCCCGCCGGCGCCGGCCACCGCCTCCGGCGCCGAGAGCCCGATCGTCCGCCGCGCGCGCGAGCGCGCCGCCGCCCCGCGCAGCTGATCCCGAGGAGCTGACCCCATGCCCGTCCTGACCCAGACGCCGACGCTCGGCGATCTCCTGAAGTTCGAGCTGAACGCCAACTACTGCCGCGAGGCGGTGACGCTGAAGGCCGGCACGAGCTACCCGCTCGGCGCCGTGCTCGGGAAGATCACCGCGACGGCCAAGTACCGGCTCTCGCCCGCCGCGCAGGTCGTCGGCGACGAGGGCGCCGAGACCGCCGTCGCCGTGCTGATCGAGGCGGTCGACGCCACTGCGGCGGACGCAACCGGGCTCGTCGTCGCCCGCGGCCCGGCGATCGTCGCGAAGGCGGCGCTCGTCTTCGACCCCTCGGTCGACCAGGCGGCGGAGATCGCGGCCAAGCACGGCCAGCTGGTAGCCGCCGGGCTGGTGCCGCGCGACACCGCCTGATTATGGCCGCCCGCGACGGGCGGCCATCTCTCCGATCCCCGGGCTTCGCCCGCTCCCTTCATCCTGCTCATAGGAGTCCGGCCCCATGGTCGTGATGCTGAATCCCTTCGACGCGGGTGGGTACTCGCTCGCCGAGATGACCCAGGCCATCAACATCCTGCCGAACGTCTACACCCGCCTCGGCCAGCTCGGCCTCTTCCGCTTCGAGGGTGTCACCCAGCGCTCGGTCGTCATCGAGCAGGCCGAGGGCGTCCTGAACCTGCTCCCGACCGTGCCGCTCGGCGGGCCTGCCACGGTGGCCAACCGCGACACGCGCTCGATGCGCTCGTTCACCGTGCCGTGGATCCCGCACGACGACGTGGTCACGCCGCAGGACATTCAGGGGGTGCGCGGCTTCGGCGTCGCCGATGCCGCCGATCCGCTCGCCACCGTCATGGAGCGCAAGCTGACCCGGATGCGGGTGAAGCACGCGCAGACCCGCGAGTACATGGAGGTGAACGCGCTGCGCGGCATCGTCAAGGACGGGGCCGGCGTCACCCTCTACGACTACTTCGCCGAGTTCGCCCTGGCGCAGCTCGCCGTCGACTTCGTGCTCGGCACCGCCGGGACGCAGGTGCAGGCAAAGATCCGCGAGGTGCTCAGGAAGGTCGAGACCGAGCTGAAGGGCGAGACCATGACAGGCGTGCTGGCGCTCGTCTCCCCGGAGTTCTTCGACAAGCTGATCGGGCATGCCAAGGTCGAGGAGGCCTACCGCTACTTCTCCTCGACCGGGGCGCAGCCGCTCCGCGAGGACACCCGCCGGCGCTTCCCGTTCGGTGGCATCGTCTTCGAGGAGTACAACGCCACCGTGACGCTCTCGACCGGGGCGACCGAGACGCTGATCCCGGCCGGCGAGGGCATTGCCTTCCCACTCGGCACGCTCGACACCTTCGTCACCTACGGCGCGCCGGCGAACCTGATCGAGACCGTCAACACCATGGGCCTGCCGATCTACGCCCGGCAGATCGCCCGGCCCGACGGCAGCGCCATCGAGGTGAAGACCGAGGCCTCGATCCTGCCGGTCAACAAGCGGCCGCGCCTCGCGGTCCGGCTCCACAGCAGCAACTGATGGGCGCCTTCGCCGCGGCGATCGACGCGCTCTTCACTGATCCGAACCTCGGGCGAAATGCGACGTACGAGCCGGCGGACGGGGGCTCGTTCCCCGTCCGCGTCATCTCCCGCCGCGGCGACGCCATCACAGAGTTCGGCGAGGCGCGGCTCTGGTCGGAGACCACGCGCTTCGACGTGCGGGTGAGCGAGGTGGTCGCCCCGCGGCCGGGCGACCGGCTCGTGCTCGGGACCGAGACCTTCGTCGTCCAGGGCGAGCCGGTGCGCGATGGCGAGCGGCTGGTCTGGACGCTGGATACGAGCCCCCCATGAAGCTCAAGCTCGACATCCGGCCGGACCTCGTCGCGTTGATGACGGCGGAGATCGCCGCAGGCGAGCGGGCGGTGTCGGCGGCGATGCGCGAAGCCGGTACAGACCTGAAGCTCGCCTGGCGCGGGCAGATCGTCGGCGCCGGGCTCGGGGCCCGGCTCGCCAACTCGGTCCGGTCGGAGGTGTTCCCGAAGGCCGGAGCCAGCCTCAACGCTGCGGCGCTGGTCTGGTCGAAGGCGCCGGTGATCGTCGGCGCCCACGACGCCGGGCCGCTGATCCGCTCGAAGAACGGCCTGTGGCTGGCGATCCCGACGCCAGCCGCCGGCAGGGCGCTCGGCGGGCGGCGCATCACGCCCGGCGCATGGGAGCGGAAGACCGGGCTCAGGCTACGCTTCGTCTATCGCCGCACCGGGCCGAGCCTGCTGGTCGCGGACAGCGTCCGGCTCAACACGCGCGGGCTGGCGGCGGTGTCGCGCTCGAAGACTGGGCGCGGCCAGGTCACCGCGCCGATCTTCCTGCTCGTCCCACAGGTCAAGCTGCCGAAGCGGCTGGATCTGGCGCGCGACGCCGAGCGCGCGCATGACGCGGTGCCGGGGCTGATCGTGGCGAACTGGGTGGAACAGAAGTTCTGATGGTGCGGGAAGACCGGCGTCATTCGAGTTGCGCCGCCTCGAGCAGTGCCGCGATCTGCGAGTATCCCCTCGCCTCGGCGTGAGCGAGCGGTGTCACGCCATTCCGGTCGCCAATCGCTGGATCGGCTCCGGCCGACAGAAGGACCTGGACCGTCGCGACGTGGGCGGGGCCGCCGTCCCCCAGCACCACCGCCTCCATCAAGGCCGTCCAACCGAGATTGTTGACATGGTCGAGAGGCGCTCCACCGGCGGCGAGCACGCGGACGACTTCGTGATGACCGAGGTGCGCGGCGGCGATCAGCGCCGTGCCGTCATAGGGGCTCGTGACAAGGTCGGCGCGATTGCCGAGCGCCAGCGCAAGCTTCACCAACGCCGGGTCATTGGCCACGGCCGCAATCGTCAGCACGTCGTAGGCCTGGCCCTCGAGAGCGTTCAGGTCAGCGCCGGCCGCCGCCAGTGCGCGCAGGGCTTCGTCGTTCGATGCGAACGCGGCGACGTGCGCCGGTGTTCGTCCGGCGCCGTCCCGGGCGTCGACATCGGCCCCGGAGGCGGCGAACTCGGCGATCCGCTCGGCATCTCCGGCGTGCGCTGCAGCATGCAATCCGGAGTAGCCGGCGACCTCATCGGGTGTCGGCGCGACCTGTGCGGCGGCGACCCCGGCAAGGGCAGGAAGCGCAAGTCCGATCGTGAGAAGTCTCAGTCGCAAGCCGGTCGATCCATCACATCTGGTTCAGGGCTAACACATGCCCACCACCCGCGAAACCATCCTCTCGGCTCTGCACGCGCTGCTGCAGACCCAGCCGGCGCCGGTGCTGCGCGGTGAGGTCCTGCCCGAGCGCGTGCCCGCCGCCGGCCTCCTGATCCTGCGCGATGGCGACCCGGGCGAGCCGGCGGTGACGCTCTCGCCGCTCCGCTACCATTACCAGCACCGCGCCGAGGTCGAGGCAGTCGTCCAGGCGGGCACTGGCCGGGACGCGGCATTCGACACGCTGGCAGCCGGCATCGGCACCGTGCTCTCGGCCGCCCGAACGCTCGGCGGGTTCTGCGACTGGGTCGAGGCGGAGGCGCCGCGCCCGGTCGATCTCGCGGTCGACGGCGCGGCGGCACTGAAGGCCGCCGTCATCCCGGTGGTGCTGCACTATTCCACGAGCGACCCGCTCGCCTGATCCCTCAAGACAAGGATACCCATATGGCACGCGCGCAAGGCGCGCGGGCGCAGATGGCGCTCGCGTTCGAGACGGTCTACGGCACGGCCCCGGCCATCGGCTACACCCGGGTGCCGTTCGCCAGCACCACGCTCGGCTCCGAGCAGCCGCTGATCACCTCGGAGCTTCTTGGCTACGGCCGCGATCCGACCGCGCCGATCAAGGACGCGGTCACCGCCGATGGCGATGTCGTCGTGCCGATCGACGCCGAGGCATTCGGCTTCTGGCTGAAGGCGGCCTTCGGCGAGCCGATCACCAGCGGCACCGGCCCCTGGACGCACGAGTTCCGCTCCGGCGGCTGGACGCTGCCGTCGATGTCGATCGAGACGGCGATGCCTGAGGTGCCGCGGTATGCGATGTACTCCGGCTGCGTGCTGGACCAGCTCAGCTGGCAGCTGCAGCGCTCCGGGCTGCTGACCGCCACCGCCCGATTGGTGGCGCAGGGCGAGGCTGTGGCCACGACCACCGCCGCCGGCACCCTGGCCGAGCTGGCGCTGAAGCGCTTCGGGCACTTCAACGGCAGCATCACCCGCAATGGGTCGGCGCTCGGCAACGTCGTCTCGGCCGAGATCACCTATGCCAACAACCTCGACCGGATCGAGA
>NZ_DAIUBO010000165.1:0-8713 GCF_036846665.1 Amaricoccus sp.
GCCCGGCGGGCACCGCCGGGCAGCGCCCGCCCCGCCCCCAGGCGGGCGCTTCGCTCCCGCCGGGCCGGGCGCTGCCCTCATTCGTGGCGGGGCGGTCGAAGAAGAAGGAATGCGCTCCAGAAGCGATAGCCTCGGCAAGCGCCAGATCATCGCCACCCCCTCCGCTGCGCCGCCCGAGAGACCGCACGGGCCCTCGGCCGCTCCGGGCACGCGCGCTGCACCGGCAAACCCTATGCCCCGCGGTGTCAGCCCGATCAAGGGACCGGCTGGGCGGCGATCCAACAGCGTTAACACTTTAATCCTTGTATTACAGTAGCTTACATTCTGTCCCCATGGGGACACCCCGCGGCGCGCCGGGATCGGCGGCCCGCTCCTCACCCGGCCAGGGCCGCCCGGAGGGCATGGTAGCTCGCCTTCGGCCGCCTCTCGAGCGTGTCGAAATCCACATGCACCAGCCCGAAGCGCTTCTCGTAGCCCGCCGCCCATTCGTAATTGTCGAGCAGCGACCAGACGAAATAGCCCCGCAGGTCCACGCCCTGCGCCATCGCCCGCCGCGCCGCCGCGACATGCGCGTCGAGGAAGGCGATGCGCTCGACATCCTCCCGCGGGGTCGCCGCCGCCAGGCCGTTCTCGGTGACGTAGATCGGCAGGCGCGGCGCGGCGACGCGGGACAGCCAGGTCAGGAAGTGATAGAGCCCGTCGGGATAGATCTCCCAGCCCATGTCGGTCTTGGGCAGCGGGCCCGGCACCTCGTGCAGCCGCGGCCAGGGGCTCGCGGGATCGGCCGCGATCAGCTTGCGGGTGTAGTAGTTGATCCCCACCCAGTCGAGCTTCTCGCCGATGGTGGCGAAATCGTCCCGCCAGTTCGCCGGCATATGCGGCTCGAGCCCCGCCAGCGCCGCTTCCGGATAGGATTGCGCGAAGATCCCGCCGGCGAACCAGCGGTTGTAGATGGCGTCGTAGAGCCGCGCCGCCTGCCGCGCCGCCGCGCTGTCGTCGACGGGCGCGGCATATTCGAAGTTGAGCACCGTGCCGAGATTGCCATGGCCCAGCGCCCGCATCGCCTGGATCGCCGTGCCATGCGCCAGCAGGACATGGTGCATCGCCCGCGCCGCGGCGCGGATGTCGCGGAGGCCCGGCGCATGGAGGCCGAGGAAATGGCCGAGCCAGGCGACGCACCAGGGCTCGTTGACCGGGGCGGCGGCATGGATCCGGTCGCCGACCCGGCGCATGACCAGAGTCACGTAATCGGCGAACCACCCGGCGATGTCGCGGTTGCGCCAGCCGCCCAGGTCCGACAGCGCCGAGGGCAGCTCCCAGTGATAGAGCGTCGCCCAGGGCTGCAGGCCGCGGGCCAGCATCCCGTCCACCAGCCGGTCGTAGAAATCCAGGCCCTCCCGGTTTACCGCGCCGCGCCCCTCCGGCATCACCCGCGCCCAGGACATGGAGAAGCGGTAGGCGTCGAGCCCGGCGTCGCGCATCAGGTCGAGGTCGGCCTCCCAGCGGTGGTAATGATCGCAGGCCGTGGCCCCGTCCTCAGCCCGCACCACGTTGCCGGGGGTCGCGGCGAAGCTGTCCCAGTGGCAGGGGCCGGCGCCGCCGAAGCGCGAGCCCTCGATCTGATAGGCGGCGGTGGCCGCGCCGAAGACGAAGCCCTCGGGGAAGTCGCTGCGGGCGAAGGCGAAGGCGGCAGGATCAGCCATGGCGGGCCTCGTGCTGCGGGGGGCCGGTGGAGCGGCCCAGGGTCAGGTCGGCCTCCCAGAGTTCGCGGCTGGGTTCGGCCCGGGGGTTCTCGATGTGGTCGATCAGCATCTCCGCCGCCCGCCGTCCCGCGGCGCGGATCGACGACCGGGTGGCGGTGAAGAGCGGGACGGCGCCGCTGTTCTTCAGGAACGACAGGTCGTCGTCATGGGTCACGATCGAGACGTCGCGGCCGGGCTCGAGGGCAAGCTCGCGGACCGCCCGGAGCGCGCCGAAGGCGACCAGGATCGAAGCGGTCAGGAAGGCTGTCGGCGGATCTTGCCCCTCCATCATCCGCAGCGCCTCGCCGTGGCCGTAGGATTCCGTCATGTCGGCGCCGCGCATCAGCGCGGGATCGGGCGCGAGCCCCCGCGCGGCGAGCGCATCCTCGTAGCCGCGCCGGCGGCGGTGGGCGAATTGCATCGTCTCGGGCCCGTTGAGCAGCGCGATCCGGCGGTGCCCGAGGTCGAGCAGGAACTCGGTCGCCCGCAGGAAGGCGCGGCGGTTGTTCATGTCGATCCAGCAATAATCCCGCTCGGGCCGCGAATCCCGGCCATGGACGATGAAGGGCATGCCGAGCTCGTGCAGCAGGTCGATGCGCGGATCGAGCAGCTTCGGGCCATGCACGATCACCCCGTCGACCTTCTGGTGCCGGGCCATGGCGCCATAGGCCTCGGCCTCCTCCGCTTCGGGAACGATCGAGACGAGCATGTCGTAGCCGCCGGCGGAGTAAGCCTCGCCGGCGCCGGCGATGAATTCCGAGAAGAAGGGGTTGATCATCTGGTGGCCGGAGAGCGGCACGACATGGCCGATGCTCAGCGCCCGCCCCGTCGCGAGGCGCTTGGCGACCTGATTCGGGGCATAGCCGTAGCGCCGCGCCGCCTCCACGACCCGCGCCCGCGTCGCGGCATTCACCTCCGGATAGCCATTGAGCGCGCGGCTCACGGTCGTGGCCGAGAGGTTCAGAAGTTTCGAAAGCTCCTTGAGGTTCATGTCGCCGCGGCCTTCAAAGCGGTTTGAGCATAGCCGCGTCCCGACCCGGGTGACAATGGACTTTGCTCCGGAATTCGCGCGGCAGGCTTGACAGCTTGGCGCATGGCGCGCATGGTCGCTGTATTCAAAGCGCTTTGAGGTCCGGGCGAATCCGACCCTGCCGCTTGAAGACGCCGCGGCGCAGGCCGCGCAACTGGGAGGGTATTTCATGAGAGTTTCGCTCATCGGCGGCACCGCCGGTCTTGCGCTGCTCGCCGGCGCCGCGGCCGCGCAGGATCTCAAGTTCCCGCCGAACGAAGGGGACTTCAACTGGGCCAGCTTCGACGCCTTCGCCGGGGCGCACGACCTCTCGGGCCAGACGCTGAACGTCTTCGGGCCCTGGCGCGGCGACGACCAGGCGCTGGCCGAGAGCATCTGGGCCTATTTCGCCGCGGCGACCGGCGCGACGGTGAACTATTCCTCCTCCGAGGGCTACGAGCAGCAGATCGTCATCGACACGGAAGCCGGCAGCCCGCCCGACATCGCGATCCTGCCGCAGCCCGGCCTGATCCAGAACCTGGTCTCGAAGGGCTTCGTCGAGCCGCTCGGCGAGGAAACCGCCGACTGGCTGGAGGAGAACTACGCCGCCGGCAGCAGCTGGGTGAAGCTCGGGACCTACACCGGCCCGGACGGGACCGACCGCCTCTATGCCTTCCCCTACAAGATCGACGTGAAGTCGCTCGTCTGGTACGTGCCGGACAATTTCGACGACGCCGGCTACGAGATCCCGACCTCGATGGAGGAACTCAAGGCGCTCTCGCAGCAGATCGTCGACGACGGCGGCACGCCCTGGTGCATCGGCCTCGCCTCGGGCGGCGCGACGGGCTGGCCGGCCACCGACTGGGTCGAGGACATGATGCTGCGCACCCAGCCGGCGGAGGTCTACGACCAGTGGACGACCAACGAGATCCCGTTCAACGACGAGCGCGTCGCGGCGGCGATCGACGAATTCGGCGAATTCGCCCGGAACGACGCCTGGGTCGCCGGCGGTGCCGGGGCGGTGGCATCGACCGACTTCCGCGACAGCCCCAAGGGCCTCTTCTCCTCGCCGCCGCAATGCTACATGCATCGCCAGGCGTCCTTCATCCCCTCGTTCTTCCCCGAGGGCGTGGAGCTGGGCGTGGACGCGGATTTCTTCTACTTCCCGTCCTATGCCGAGAAGGACCTCGGCAACCCGGTGCTCGGCGCCGGTACGCTGGCCTTCATCACCAAGGACAGCCCCGCGGCCCGCGCCTTCATCGAATTCCTCCAGACGCCGATCGCCCATGAGCTCTGGATGGCGCAGACCGGGTTCCTGACGCCCTACAAGGGTGCCAATGCCGAACTCTACGGCGACCCGACCCTGCAGAAGATGGGCGGCATCCTGCTCGATGCCACGACCTTCCGCTTCGACGGTTCCGACCTGATGCCGGCGGGCGTCGGCGCCGGAACCTTCTGGACCGGCATGGTGGATTATGCGGGCGGCAAGCCGGCGATGGACGTCGCGACCCAGATCCAGAACAGCTGGGACGCCTTGAAATAGCGACGCGCTGACGGGGGGAAGCCCGCGAAGCCCGGGCTTCCTCCGGAAATTCGGTTCGGGGGGATCCGATGAATCCGGCTGTGCAAGGTGTCCTGACGATCGTCCTCGGCGTGGGCGGCTGCATCGCGTATTTCTTCTTCTCCAACCAGGTCCTCGACAAGGTGATCTTCCCGCCGCGCGGGCCGAACGCGGGGCGGAACATCAACCGCGCGAACCTGGTCCGGCCCTGGCTGTTCCTCTTTCCGGCGATCTTCGCGCTCAGCATCTATCTCGCCTATCCGGTGGTCGCGACGCTCTGGCTTTCGGTCACCGACCGCGACGCGGGCGGCGCCTTCGTCGGCGGCGCCAATTATTCGCAGATGCTCGCCGAGCCGAAGTTCTGGGAGGCGCTGCGCAACAACTTCCTCTGGCTCCTGGTGGTGCCGGGCCTCTCGACCGCCTTCGGGCTGCTCGCCGCCCAGCTCACCGACCGCATCGCCTGGGGCAGCATCGCCAAGTCGATGATCTTCATGCCCATGGCGATCTCCTTCGTCGGCGCCTCGGTGATCTGGAAGCTGATCTACGACACGCGCCCCGCCGGTCAGGACCAGATCGGCGTCCTGAACGCGCTCTGGGTCTGGTTCGGGGGCGAGCCGCAGACCTGGCTCACGCTGATCCCCTGGAACAACTTCCTCCTGATGATCGTGCTCGTCTGGATCCAGACCGGCTTCGCCATGGTGATCCTCTCGGCGGCGCTGCGCGGCATCCCCGAGGAGACCATCGAGGCGGCGGTGCTCGACGGCGCCAATCCCTTCCAGATCTTCTTCAAGATCAAGGTGCCGCAGATCATGGGCACGATCGTCGTGGTCTGGACCACGATCACGCTCGTGGTGCTCAAGGTCTTCGACATCGTGCTCGCCATGACCAACGGCCAGTGGAACACCCAAGTTCTGGCCAATTACATGTATGACAAGCTGTTCCGTTCCTTCGACTGGGGTGTCGGCTCCGCCAGCGCGATGGTCATCATGCTGCTGGTGCTGCCGATTCTGATCTGGAACGTGCACAATGCGCGCAAGGAAATGCGCTGAGGGGGGCGGCCAATGGCGAGCATCGTCGGCAAGAAATCCGGCCTGACATGGGCGGTGCATCTGTCGGTCGCGCTTCTGGTGGCGCTTTGGCTCTTCCCCACCGTGGGCCTTCTGGTGTCGTCCTTCCGCTCGGCCGACCAGATCGCCTCGAGCGGCTGGTGGTCGGCGCTCTCCACCCAGGAGCGCCAGGTCCCGCCGATCCGCGTGAGCGGCGATGAGACCGAGCAGGGCGGAAGCTTCGTGATCGAGGGCAGCCTCTTCGACGGCGCCAGCACGACCGTGACGGCCTGGGGCACGAGCTCGCGCGAGCCCGAGGCCCACGAGCCCGGCCAGAGCGTCGACATGGGCGACGGGCAGACCCTGACGGTCTCGGAGAACGGCGACTTCACGCTCTCCGGCCCGGAGAGCTTCGAGGGCGCGCGCCTGCCGCGCATCTTCACCACCGCCTCGACGCCGCCCGACTTCACGCTCGACAATTACCGCAACGTGCTCTTCAGCTCGACGGCCGCCGCCGGGGTGGGGCAATCCTTCATCAACACCCTGACCGTGGCGATCCCCGCGACGATCATCCCGATCCTGATCGCGGCCTTTGCGGCCTATGCGCTCGCCTGGATGGAATTTCCCGGCCGCGCGCTGCTCATCGCCGCGGTGGTCGGCCTCCTGGTGGTGCCGCTGCAGCTGGCGCTGATCCCGGTCCTGCAGCTGCACAACGACGTCGGCATCGGCAAGGGCTATCTCGGGGTCTGGCTGGCGCATACCGGCTTCGGGCTGCCGCTCGCGATCTATCTCTTGCGCAACTACATGGTCGGCCTGCCCAAGGACATCATCGAGAATGCCAAGGTCGACGGCGCCACCGATTTCCAGATCTTCCTCAAGATCGTCCTGCCGCTCAGCTTCCCGGCGCTCGCCTCCTTCGCGATCTTCCAGTTCCTCTGGACCTGGAACGACCTGCTCGTGGCGCTGGTCTTCCTCGGGACCGACGACCAGACGCTGGTGCTGACCGCGCGCCTCGTGAACCTCCTCGGCTCGCGCGGCGGGCAATGGGAGATCCTCGCCGCCTCGGCCTTCGTGTCGATCGCGGTGCCGCTGGTCGTCTTCTTCGCCATGCAGCGCTATCTCGTGCGCGGCCTGCTGGCCGGATCGGTCAAGTAGGAAGGCCCAGGCGATGGTCAGCCTCCAGCTCAGCGTTCACGACGACCGGCCGCTCCCGCCCGACCGCGACTGGTGGCGCGGCGCGGTGATCTACCAGATCTATCCGCGCTCCTTCCAGGACACCAACAACGACGGGATCGGCGATCTCGCCGGGATCATCGGGCGCCTGCCCCATGTGGCGAGCCTCGGCGTGGACGCGATCTGGATCTCGCCCTTCTTCCGCTCGCCCATGGCAGATTTCGGCTACGACGTCTCGGAATACCGCGACGTCGACCCGATGTTCGGCACCCTCGGCGACTTCGACGCGCTGGTGACGCGGGCGCACGAGCTCGGCCTCCGGGTGATGATCGACCTGGTGCTCAGCCATACCTCGGACCAGCACCGCTGGTTCCAGGAGAGCCGGTCGAACCGCGACAACCCCAAGGCCGACTGGTACGTCTGGGCGGATCCCAAGCCCGACGGCACCCATCCCAACAACTGGCTGGCGATCTTCGGCGGCCGGGCCTGGGAATGGGACGGCGAGCGCATGCAGTACTATCTGCACAACTTCCTGCCGAGCCAGCCCGATCTGAACTTCCACAACCCCGAGGTGCAGGACGCGCTGCTCGACGTCGCGCGCTTCTGGCTCGACCGCCACGTGGACGGGTTCCGCTTCGACACGATCAACTTCTATTTCTGCGACAAGCAGCTGCGCGACAATCCCGCGCTCCCGCCCGAGCGGCGCGACTATTCCACCGCGCCGGAGGTCAATCCCTACAACTGGCAGGACCATCTCTATTCCAAGAGCCAGCCGGAGAATCTCGAGTTCCTGCGGCGGATGCGCGCGCTGATGGACGAATATCCCGCCATCGCGGCGGTCGGCGAGGTGGGCGACGCCCAGCGCGGCATGGAGATCATGGGCGAATACACCTCCGGCGGCGACAAGATGCACATGTGCTACGCCTTCGATTTCCTGTCGCCGCAGCTCCCGACCGGAACCCGCATCGCGGCCATCGTGAAGGAGTTCCTGCGTGTGGCGTCCGACGGCTGGGCCTGCTGGGCCTATTCCAACCACGACGTGGAACGCCACGCCTCGCGCTGGAACCTCGACGACGCGCAGATGCGCCTCTATCTGGCCGTCCTCGTCGGCCTGCGCGGCTCGCTCTGCCTATACCAGGGCGAGGAGCTGGGGCTCCGCGAGGCCTATGTTCCCTACGAGGATCTCCAGGACCCCTACGGCGTGCGCTTCTGGCCGAAGTTCCGCGGGCGCGACGGCTGCCGCACGCCGATGGTCTGGTCCAACGACAGCGCCCATGCCGGGTTTTCCGAGGCCAAGCCCTGGCTGCCGGTCGCCTTCGACCAGTTGCCGCTCTGCGTCGATGCCCAGAACGCCGACGCGACCTCGCTGCTGAACTTCTACCGGCACATGCTCGCCTGGCGGAAGACCCAGCCGGCGTTGGTCAAGGGCGGCCTCACCCTGCACGACCATTCCGACACCATGGTCGCCTGGATCCGGGACCATCCGGAGGGCGACGTCTTCTGCGCCTTCAACCTCGCGCCGGAGGCGGCGTCGGTGACGCTGCCCGAAGGCAGCTGGGACCCGATCGAGGGAAGCGGGTTCGAGGGCGAGATCCGCCAGGGCTCCGCGACGCTCCCGGCCCATCACGCCCTCTTCGCCAGTCGCAAGCGATAAGAAGAAAGGAAGGCCGCCGATGGCCGAGTTGCTCCTCACCGACGTCAGCAAGTCCTACGGGCCGGTCGATGTGCTGCGCGACATCAACCTCCATATCGAGACCGGGGAGCTGATCGTCTTCGTCGGCCCCTCGGGCTGCGGCAAGTCGACGCTCCTGCGCATGATCGCCGGGCTCGAGCGCATCACCGGCGGCGTGCTCGAGATCGACGGCGAGAAGATGAACGACGTGCCCCCCGCCCAGCGCGGCATCGCCATGGTCTTCCAGTCCTACGCGCTCTATCCGCACATGACCGTGCGCGACAACATGTCCTTCGGCATGAAGATCGCCAAGCGGCCCAAGGACGAGATCGAGAAATCGGTGGAGAATGCCGCGCGCATGCTCCAGCTCACCCCCTATCTCGACCGCCTGCCCAAGGCGCTCTCCGGCGGCCAGCGCCAGCGCGTCGCCATCGGCCGCGCCATCGTGCGCGACCCCAAGGTCTTCCTCTTCGACGAGCCGCTCTCCAACCTCGACGCGGCGCTGCGCGT
>NZ_DAIUBO010000166.1:0-8707 GCF_036846665.1 Amaricoccus sp.
ACATCCACGACCGCAAGCTGCCCGACAAGGCGATCGACGTGATCGACGAGGCCGGTGCGGCGCAGCACCTCTTGCCCGAGAGCAAGCGGCGCAAGACCATCACCGCCAGGGAGATCGAGGCGGTGGTCGCCAAGATCGCGCGCATCCCGCCGAAGAACGTCTCCAAGGACGATGCCGAGGTGCTCAAGGATCTCGACAAGTCGCTCAAGCGCGTGGTCTTCGGCCAGGACAAGGCGATCGAGGCGCTGGCGAGCGCGATCAAGCTCAGCCGCGCCGGGCTGCGCGAGCCGGAGAAGCCGATCGGCAATTATCTCTTCACCGGCCCCACCGGCGTCGGCAAGACCGAGGTCGCCAAACAGCTCGCCTCCATGCTCGGGGTGGAGCTCTTGCGCTTCGACATGTCGGAATACATGGAGAAGCACACCGTCAGCCGCCTGATCGGCGCGCCGCCGGGCTATGTCGGCTTCGACCAGGGGGGCCTCCTGACCGACGGCGTCGACCAGCACCCGCATTGCGTGCTCTTGCTCGACGAGATGGAGAAGGCGCATCCGGACGTCTACAACATCCTGCTGCAGGTCATGGACCACGGCAAGCTGACCGACCACAACGGACGGACGGTGGATTTCCGCAACGTGGTGCTGATCATGACCTCGAACGCGGGCGCCGCCGAGCAGGCGAGGGAGGCGCTCGGCTTCGGGCGCGACCGCCGGGAGGGCGAGGATTCGGCGGCCGTCGAGCGGATGTTCACGCCGGAGTTCCGCAACCGCCTCGATGCGATCATCAGCTTCTCGGCGCTGCCGAAGGCGGTCATCCTGCAGGTGGTCGAGAAGTTCGTCCTCCAGCTCGAGGCGCAGCTGATGGACCGCAACGTCCAGATCGAGCTCTCGCCGGAGGCCGCCGAATGGCTGGCCGACAAGGGCTACGACGACAAGATGGGCGCGCGTCCCTTGGGCCGGGTGATCCAGGAGAACATCAAGAAGCCGCTGGCCGAGGAGCTGCTCTTCGGCAAGCTGGCCAAGGGTGGGGTGGTGCATGTGCTGGTGCGCGACGGCGCGCTCGACCTGCGGATCGAGCCGCTCGGCACCCCGCGCATCACCGCCAAGAAGCCGCCGCTGCTCACGGCCGAGTAACCTCGGCCGGCGCGGCGCCGGGAACGATCGAGGCCCTGCCGGTCCTGCCGGCAGGGCCTTTTCCTTTTCGGCACGGGGGTCAGGCCGCCAGCCGCGTGGCGTCCCGGCGTGCGAGACCGGACAGGCTCATCTCGACCCGATGCCTGGCCGGCGGCAGGGCGCCCACGAGGGACAGCATGGCGTTGCGGAGGGTCTGGCGGGCGGCACCGCGGGTTGTGGCCATCGCCGTCAGCCGGGAAGCAAGGGCGATGACCTCCGCCGCGGCGGGCCGGCGCAGCTCGCCGTAGCGATCGAGCCAGGCATCGGGACGGTTGCCCGTGACGACCTCGGCGAGCATGCGACCGAGCACCACGGCATCGACGATGCCGGTGTTCATGCCCTGCCCGCCCGCCGGGCTGTGCACATGCGCGGCGTCGCCCATCAAGAGGAACCGTCCCGCACGGTAGCTGCGGGCGATGCGGTGGTGCAGCCGGAACCGCGAGCTCCACAGGACCTCTTCCACCCGGTTCTCGCCCGCCGTCGGGCCGCGCGCATCGACCAGCGCCTGGATGTCCGCAGGCCCTGGCAGCTCCGGGGCGTCCTCCATCGCGGCGACGACCCGGAAGCTGCCGTTCGGCAGCGGCGCGACCACGACCATGCCGCCGGGCGAGAAGAAGAGCGACACCTCGTCGCGGCCGAGCGCCCAGCGCATCCGCACGTCCGCCAGCACGAACGACCCTTCGTGCGGCTCGCCGTCGAAGCCGATGCCGGCGGCCTCCCGCACGAGGCTGCGCATCCCGTCCCCCGCGACCACGTAGCGGGCCTCGATCTCCTGCTCGCCCTCTGCGGAGGCCACGGTCACCCTTGCGCCTGCAGGTCCCTGCGTCGCCGCCGTCGCGGTCACGCCACGGTGGACTTCGCCGCCGAGCGCCGCAAGGCGGGCGCCGAGCACCCGCTCGGTCTCGTCCTGCGGCAGCATGAGGATGTACGGGTAAGACGATGGCAGATTGTCGAAGCGGAGCTGCAATCGGGCATGGTCGCGGTCGCGGATCGCGAAGCGGCGGAGCTTCAGACCCCGCGCGATCAGCGCCTCGGTGACGCCGAGCGGCTCCAGCGTTTCCAGCGTGTGGGCGTGGATGACCGCGGCGCGCGAGGTGTTCTGCCCCTGTGGCAGGCGATCGATCAGCAGGTGGTCGACGCCGGCCTGGCGAAGGGAGACGGCAAGCGCCAGCCCGGTGGGCCCGGCGCCGACGATCAGGACTTCGGTACGGTTCGGCAGCATGTGATTCCCCATTTTTCAACACCTGTTGACTTTCTACGCGCAGCCCTTGCGTTTGTCAACGGTTGTTGAAATCATGCGCCCCATGACCGATGCATCGCCGCGACTGAGCAAATCCCAACGGACCCGCGCCTCGATCCTGCGGGCGGCGCGGGACCTCTTTGCCGCCGAGGGCTACGAACGTGCCACGGTGCGCGACGTGGCTGCGCGCGCCGAGGTCGATCCCGCGCTGGTGATCCGCTATTTCGGCAGCAAGGACGGCCTCTTCGCCCGGGCCGCGGACTTCGACCTGCGGCTCCCCGACCTGTCGGACATGGACCGCGCCCGCCTCGGCCCGGCGCTGGTGCGGCACTTCCTCGACGTCTGGGAGGGCCCCGGCTCGAACGGTGGCATGACGATCCTGCTCCGCTCGGCCGCCTCGAACCCACTGGCGGCGGAGAAGCTTCAGGAGGTCTTCGCCGGCCAGGTCCTGCCGGCGCTGGCGCGGGCATCGGGCGCCCCGGACGCCGCCGAGCGGGCCGGTCTGGTGGCGAGCCAGCTCCTCGGCCTCGCGCTCGGGCGCTACGTGCTGAAGCTGCCGCCGCTCGTGGCCTTGCCGGCCGAGCGCATCGTCGAGGAGGTCGGCGCCACGGTGCAGCGCTACCTTGGCGTCTAGCCATCCCCGACCCTGATCGCCCGGATCAGCTTCGGCTCCGGCATCCGGAGCACGGAGCGCAAGCCTTGGCCGCGCTTGAGGCTGCGGCCGTCCATGCCGACCACCGCGTACTGGCCCTGCCCGTGCTTTCCGGAGGGTTCCGCGGGAAATGCCGTCAGCCGGCCGAGGCCTCCGGGACTGGGACCGGTCGTCCGACCGCGAGCAGCGCGCGGAAATCGGGATCCGCGTCGAGGATCGCCGCCTCGGGCCCCGCGCCCAGAGCGTCGTTCACGCGCGACATGAAGCCCCGGACCGCGGCGGCGAGGGCGATGTCGGCGATCTGGACATCGGAAAAGCCGTGGCGCCGCAGCCCGTCGATGTCTTCCTGCCTTGCCGCCCAGGCCCGCGTCGCGACCTTCTCGGCATAATCCAGCATCGCGACCTCGCGGTCCGGGAGGCCGCAGCGGCGAAAGTCGCGCACGAAGGCCGCCACCGCCTCCCGCGAGCCGAGCACGTCGATCGCGCGGCGCCCGTATTCCGCGGCGCAATAGCTCGTCGGCACGCGCAACGAGGCGAGCAGCCCTATGAGAATCCACTCCCGGTCGGAGAGCGAGGTGCCGGCGCGCAGATGCATGAAGAAATCCTCCCAGGCCGGCAGCATGTCGGGCCGCGCGGTCCAGACCTGCGTGCCGGACATCACATAACCGCGCTGCGCCCGTTCGGCGGCGTAGATTTCGGCGATCCGGCCATCGGCCTCCGCCTCGGAGATCGTCGCAACGAACATGGCTGGCCCCTCCTGCCGCGAGCGGGCCAGTATAGCCCAAAGGGCGGGCGGAAGCAGCGGCCTTGCGGCGCGGATGCCGGTTCAGACCGCGCGGATGAGCTTCTTCTCGAGCACGCGCAGGACGGTGCCGAGATCGGCGCCGCGCTTGAGGATCCGGCCGTCCATGGCGATGACCGCGTATTGGCCCTGCCGGCCGACCAGGCGGGGGCGTTTCTCGATGCGGTAGATCGGATGCTCGGCCGTATGCCGGAACACCGCGAAGACCGCCGCGTCGCGGAGCATGGAGATGCCGTAGTCGCGCCAGTGCCCGGCCGCCACCATGCGCCCGTAGAGCCCGAGGATCACCGAGAGTTCCGCCCGATGAAAGCTGACCCGCTCGGGAAGGCCGGGAAAGGGCGCGATCTCGGCGCTGTGCGTCATGGCATCAGCATGGCTGCGGGGCCCGGATTTGGCAAGCACCGCGATCCGCAATTGCCTAATGGAGCGAAGAGGCTAGAAAGGAGCTCCGCTCGGGCAAAGGGGGCGAGGCGGGCGGCGCGCATGGGGGGCGGCATCGGGGCGCCCCGGGGCGGTGCGCCACAAGTCCCCGATATCTTTCCACGCAAGAGGATTCGGATGGTTCAGACGCTGCATGACCTGCAAACGCCCTGCCTGCTGCTCGACGAGGCGCGGATGGCGGCCAATATCGCGCGGCTGCATGCGCGGGTGGCCGGAAGCGGCGTCGCCTATCGCGCGCATCTGAAGACCGCGAAATCGCCCGAGGTGGCCCGCCGGCAGATGACCTCGCCGGAGGGGCCGGCGATGGTCTCCACCCTGCGCGAGGCCGAGGAATTCGCGGATGCAGGCGTGCGCGACATCACCTACGGGGTCGGCATCGCGCCGGACAAGCTGCCGCGGGTGCTGGCGCTGCGGCGGCGCGGGGTCGATCTCGCGGTGCTGGCCGACAGCGTGGCGCAGGCCGAGGCGATCGCGGCGGCGGGCGATCCGGCCGACCCGATTCCGGTCCTGGTCGAGATCGATTGCGACGGGCACCGCTCGGGCGTGGCGCCGGGGGATGCGGCGCTCCTGCTGGCGATCGCCGGGGCGCTGCAGGGCGGCGCCATGCTGCGCGGGGTGCTGACCCATGGCGGCGAGAGCTACGGCGCGCGCGGGCCGGCGGAGCTGAAGGCCGCTGCCGAGCAGGAGCGCCGGGCGGTGGTGGATGCCGCGCGGATCCTGCGCGAGGCCGGCCATGCCTGCCCGGTGGTGAGCGTGGGCTCGACGCCGACCTTCTTCGGCGGCGGCGGCCTCGAGGGGCTGACCGAGTTCCGCGCCGGGGTGAGCGTCTTCTTCGACCTCTTCCAGGCGGGGGTGGGGGTCTGCGGCCTGGGCGACATCGCGCTGTCGGTGCTGACGACGGTGATCGGCCACCAGCCGGTCAAGGGCTGGACCATCACCGATGCGGGCTGGATGGCGATGTCGCGCGACCGCGGCACCGCGAACCAGGCGGTCGACCAGGGCTACGGCGTGGTCTGCGGCCTCGACGGCGCGCCGCTGGACGACCTGATCGTCATCGCCGCCAACCAGGAGCACGGCATCATCGCGCCGCGCCCCGGCAGCGGCGCCGCGGCGCCGGATCTGCCGATCGGCACCCGGCTGCGCATCCTGCCCAACCACGCCTGCGCGACGGCGGCGCAATACGACCGCTATCACGTGATCGGCACGGATGGCCAATTGTCGGAATGGCCGCGCTTCTCCGGCTGGTAGGCCGGACCCGGCGGGCTCAGTGCAGCCCGCCGTCCATGTCGTAGCGGCCGCCGTCGAGCAGCCTGCCGAACATGGCGGAGACCTCCGGATGGTCGACCGGCTCGCCGGATTCGTCCTTTACCAGGTTCTGCTCGGAGACATAGGCCACGTAATAGGAGGTCTCGTTCTCGGCGAGCAGGTGGTAGAAGGGCTGGTCCTTGCGCGGCCGGCTCTCCGCCGGGATCGATTCCCACCATTCCTCGGTATTGTTGAAGGTGGGGTCGACGTCGAAGACGACGCCACGGAACGGGTGGATGCGATGCCGCACCACCTCGCCGAGCGTGAATTTTGCTGAAGCCGTCAGCATGGTCGCAGCCTGCACGATGTATTCCGATGCCCATTCTATAGCGCGGTTGACATCCTGTCCACATCACGGAAGAGACGCCGCGGTGGCGGCCGGCACGGGCGCCGGTCCCGGGAGCCGCGATGGCACTTCTGCTCCAGGTCCTCCAGATCGTCTCGCCGGTATTCCTGCTGGCCGCCGTCGGCTACGGCTGGGTGCGGATCGGCTGGAACTACGACGTGGAATTCGTCACCCGGCTGTCGATGACGCTCTCCATCCCCTGCCTGATCTTCATGGCGCTGATCCGCTCGGACGTGGACCCTTCGGTGCTGCGCGACACGGTGCTGGCGACGCTGGCGGCCTATGTGGGGGTGGGCGCGATCGCCTGGGCGCTGCTCCGGATCGCCGGGATGGACCTGGCGACCTTCTGGGCGCCGCTCAGCTTCGGCAATACCGGCAACATCGGGCTGCCGATCGCGCTCTTCGCCTTCGGGCAGCAGGGCTTCGACTTCGCGGTGGTGATCTTCGCGGTCATGGCGATCCTCTCCTTCACCTTCGGGGTCTGGGTGGTCGCCGGCGGCGGCTCGCCCCTGAACGCGATCCGCGAGCCGCTGGTCTGGGGCACGCTGCTCGGGAGCCTGTTTCTCGCCATGGGCTGGACGGTGCCGGCCTGGACCGCGGCGACGCTCGACCTCGTCGGGCAGATGGCGATCCCGCTGATGCTGATCACGCTGGGCGTGGCGATCTCGCGGCTGCAGCCGCGCTCGCTCGGGCGCGCGCTCTGGCTCTGCCTCGCCAAGCTCGCGATCTGCATCGCCGTGCCGGTGGCGGTGGGCCTCCTCTTCGCCCTGCCGGCGCCCGCCTTCGGGGTGCTGGTGCTCCAGGTCGCGACCCCGGTCGCGGTGACCTCCTACATGCTGGCGACCAAATACAAGGCCCGTCCCGACGAGGTGGCGGGGCTCGTCGTCGTCTCCACGCTGCTCTCGGTGGTGGCGATCCCGGGCCTTTTAGCCTTTTTCGTCTGAGCTTTTCCTTGCATCCGGAGAACAATCTGGCATTCTGCGCTCACGACGTGCGGCAAGACACGCGAGCAGTTGAGAACGATGGCAGGTTTCTTCCGGTTCCGGAGCCTGGCCCTTCTGGGGCTTCTGGCATCCATCGCCGCCTGTTCGGGCGGTGAGAAGCCACCGAGCACGACCGTCGACGCCTGCCGCATGCGCAGCGAACGGCCGCATTGGTTCAAGGCGATGGAGCGCACCCAGGCCAAATACGGCGTGCCGGTCTCGGTGCAGCTCGCCACCATCGCCCGGGAATCGAGCTTCCAGCACGACGCCCGTCCGACCAAGACCGTGGGCAGCTGGCCCTTCCGGCGCACGGTGCAGCGCTCCTCGGCGCTGGGCTACGCCCAGGCGATCGACGGCACCTGGGACGGCTATGTCAAGGCCACCGGCCGGAGGCGCGCCGACCGCACGGATTTCGCGGATGCCTCGGATTTCATCGGCTGGTACATGAGCGGCAATTCCCGCGTGAACGGGGTCGCCACCACCGACGCCTACAACCAGTATCTCGCCTATCACGAGGGCAAGGCCGGTTTCGCCCGGGGCAGCTATCGCGGGAAGGCCTGGCTGCCGGCGGTCGCGCGCGACGTGGAGGCCTGGGCAACACGATACGAATTGCAGCTACAATCCTGCGGCGGCGGCCGCTGATCCTTTTGACACCCCGGCGCCTCCGGCCCTAGTGTTTCGCTCCGGGAAACACTGAAGGCAGCCGATGGATCGCCTCACCGAAATGGAAGCCTTCGTGCGCGTCGTCGATCACGGCGGCTTCACCGAGGCCGCGCGACAGATGGGCCTGTCGAAATCCGCAGTCTCGAAGCATGTCTCGGCGCTGGAGAAGCGGCTCGCCGTGCGGCTGCTCACGCGCACCACCCGGCGGGTCAGCCCCACCGAGCTCGGGCTCGCCTATTACGACCGGGCGCGGGCGGTGCTGGAGGATGCCGCGGAGGCCGACAGCATGGTGACGGCCATGCAGGCCACGCCCAAGGGGTCGCTGCGCATCTCGGTGCCGGTCAGCTTCGGCATCGGCCAGGTCTCGCGCGCGGTGGCGCGGTTCCTCGAGGCCTATCCGCAGGTCGAGGTCAACATGGTGCTCGACGACCGTTTCGTGGAGCTGCTCGCCGAGGGCTTCGACCTGGCGATCCGCATCGGCGTGCTGGAGGACAGCACGCTGAAGGCGCGCAAGCTGGCCGAGACGCGGCTTCTGCTGGCCGCCTCCCCGGCCTATCTCGCGGAGCGGGGGGTGCCGCAGAGCATCGACGATCTCAACGACCACTGTCTCCTGCATTATTCGAATCTCTCGACGGGCAATTTCTGGCGGTTGCGCGGGCGCGGCGGCGCGGAGCGCCAGATCCGGGTCGGCGGCCGGTTCACCGCCAACAACGGCGAATCGCTGCGGAAGGTCGCCGAGGCCGGCATCGGCGTGGTGATGCTGCCGTCCTTCATCCTCGGCGACGCGCTGCGCTCGGGCCGGCTGGTCGAGGTGCTCCCCGACCGCGAGCCGATCCTGCTCGGCATCCATGCGCTCTATCCGCAGGGCCCGTTCCCCCAGCCGAAGCTGCGCGCCTTCGTGGATTTCCTCGCCGAGCATTTCCGCGGCGCCGGCCCGGACGACTGGCCGGCCTGAGAATGGGCCGGTGCCAGGGCCGCTGATTTCGCCTGATACTGTCGCCGGATGATCGCTTCGGACTGGTGGCTTTTGCCCGTGGCGGCACCGATTTCTCTTCGCGGATTTGGCAGGTGACAAATCCGCGCGCGCCTGCCTGCCCCCGGCAGGC
>NZ_DAIUBO010000167.1:0-8701 GCF_036846665.1 Amaricoccus sp.
GTAGAAATGCGTGAGATCCGCCACCAGATCCTTGACCACCGGCATGTGGGGCAGGGGGTAGATCTTCACGTCGCCGTCGATCTCGTCCATGCCCTTGATGCAGGCGAGCGTATTGGTGCCGTCGATGTTCATCGCGCAGGACCCGCAGATCCCCTCGCGGCAGGAGCGGCGGAAGGTCAGCGTCGGGTCGATCTCGTTCTTGATCTTGATCAGCGCGTCGAGAACCATCGGCCCGCAGCTGTCGAGATCGACGAAATAGGTGTCGATGCGCGGATTGCCGGTCTCGTCGGGATCGTAGCGATAGACCCTGAAGGCCCGGACGTTGCCTCCCGCAGGCTTCGGCCAGGTTCGCCCCGTAACCATGCGGCTGTTTTGCGGCAACGTCAGTTCAACCATCGGGGCCTCTCCTGGTCCTGCGAACGTCCCGGCGGTCAGGCCAGGTTGTCCGGCTCCGGTCTGGGTTTCCTTGCGAGGAAGATCCGCGCCCCGCGCGCCAGCCCGTATTTCACCGTATCCATGCCGTCGGCGGAGAACTCGCGCAAGCTGAAGCCCGCCGCGCGGACCCGGTCGCGGAAGTCGCGACCGTAGACGCGCACGTGGTCATCCTGTCCGAAATTGATGCGGCGCGCCAGCGGCGAGGTGATGCTGGGGTTCTCGTAGGTCTTGTCCCAGCCCTCGATGATCGGCACCGCGAGGATGGCGAGCCCGCCGGGCCGCAGCACGCGGAAGAGCTCCGCCAGCGCCTTGCGGTCGTCCACATGCTCCAGCACATGCGAGCAGAGGATGGTGTCGAAGCTGTCGCTCCCGAGGTCGAGCGCCTCGATGTTGAGCTTCAGATCGACGTCGTCGCGGATGTAGTCGGTCGTGACGTAATCGCTCGAGCGCTCGCGAAGGATCGGCTTCAGCCAGGATTCCGGGGCGAAATGCAGCGTGCGGCCGAGCACGTTCATCTCCAGCCGGTCGAGCATCAGCTTGAGCTGCCGGTGGCGCTCCATCGACTTGCAACTGGGGCAGGCGCCGTCCGAGCGCGCATGGGCGCCGGTGCGCCGGAACGGGCCGATATAGCCGCAGATCGTGCAGGTCCGCACCACCGCCAGAACCGCGGGCGCGTCATTCTCCAGCGCGACCGCCGCCTTCTTCAGAGCCCGCGCCAGAAGCGGCTTCACCGCGACCATCTCCCGTCCCTCTCCCCCGCATCCTCGTTTCGGCCGATGCGCGCCTGCGGCGCGATCCTGACGCGTGAGATGCCGCCCTCGCTCCCATGCGTCAACGCCTTGGGAGGGAGGGGAGGGTCGTTGAGCGTAACTCCGCCGTCGTCGGCGGTCCGCAGGGGCTCGTGGACGAAGTGGTGGCTCGATGCCTCGACCAGGTCGCTGATGGCGAGCACGGTCCTGATCGGGAGGCTGCTCGCATTGACGCTGCGCATGAATTCGACCGCGCCGCCGGGCATCGCGACATTGCGCGGCTCCGACCAGACGATCCGATCGAGGTCCGGGGCATCGAGCCCCGCGAGCCGCAGCAGCCCGGCGCCGAGCCGGCCGTCCTCGGCCTCGCGGTCCATGTCGAGGATCTCGACCGGAGCCCCGGCCACCGCCCGCACTTCGGCGAAGCGCTCGCGCCAGGCCGGCTCGAAGGGGATGCCCCTTCGCCAGGCGTCGAAATCGAGCGTGCAGCGCGCGCGCTTGACCATCTGCCGCCAGGCGCTGCGCGTCCAGGCCTCCGGCTCGCGCACGTAGAAGACGAACCTCAGCTCGTGGCCTTCGAAGGCCCGGGCGACGAGGGGCAGCGCCCGCCGCGTCCAGTCGAAGAGGTCGCCGGTCTCCGAATAGACGAGGCGGCAGTAGAGCGTCTCGTCGCTGATGACGGCGACCGGTGCGCCGTCGCGCTCGAGCACGGCGCGCAATCCGGCGAGCGCATCGCGCAGCCCCGCCTCCGCGTCGCGGCGGCCCTTCTGGACCAGACGCTGCCCGTAGCGGCGGACCGCGGCGGTGGGCTCGTCGCAGGTGGCCACCGCCACCCTGCCTTTGAGGACGCCGGCGTTGCGGCGGAGAGTCGACTGGATCGTCGTCGTGCCGGTCTTCATCAGGCCGAGATGGGCGAGGATCAGCATCAGGCGGGCTCGCGGCCCGCCGTCTTCCGGTAGAGCCGGAAGAAGGCGAAGGAGGTCTGGCGCGGATTGGTGCCGGGGCCGAAGGGAAACGGCTGCTTCCAGCTGCGCCCGAGGGTCCAGTCGGGCATCTCGCGGGCGATCCAGTCGGAATAGGCGCGGTGGCGCACATGCGGCGGCCCGCCGGCCTCGCCCGCGTGGTCGCTGGAATAGATCAGGACCAGGCGGCCGGCGGCGGCGAACATGCGGCGCATGTAGGCCTCGAAGACCGGGTCCTCGACCAGATGGTAGATCACGTCGAGCGACATCGCCATGTCGTGGATCTGCGGGTCGGCGTCGAATTCCTCGAGCGACTTCCAGCACCAGCCGCTCCGGTCGCCGAGGCGCGCGCGGGCGCGCTCGATCACCTCGGGCGAGACGTCCACGCCGGTGTAGCGGCGCAGGTGGAAGAGGCTCGCGGTATTGCCGTCGCCGGAGCCGAATTCCACGACCGAGCGGACCTTGCGCGACTCGGCCACCACATTGACCATATGCGCCTTGTAGACCGCGAGCCGCCCGTAGGCGCCGGCCCCGGAATGCCCGCCCGTCCGGTAGCGGTTGCGCCAGAATTCGGCGGAGCTGAAGGGCGCGTGATCCTCCAAGGGCGGGTGCCTAGTAGACCCGCGCCTTCGGCGCGATCTTGGCGAGCGCGATGCCGCCCTCGCTCTCCTCGGTCAGGGGATCGAGATGCACCGGCCGGTAGGCGAGCGTGACCGCGCCGTCGTCGGCGACCCGCGAGAGCGTGTGCTTGCGCCAGGTCTTGTCGTCGCGGTTCGGATGGTCCTCCTGGGCATGGGCGCCGCGGCTTTCCTTGCGCGCCTCCGCCGAGACGATCGTCGCGAGCGCGTTCGGCATCAGGTTGGTCAGCTCCAGCGTCTCCATCAGGTCGGAATTCCAGATCATCGACCGGTCGGTGACGCGCAGGTCCCCGAGCTTCGCGGCGATCGCGCGCATCTTCTCCACGCCTTCGGCCAGGGTCTTGTCGGTGCGGAAGACCGCGGCATCCGCCTGCATGGTCTTCTGCATCTCGAGGCGCAGCTCGGCGGTGGGCGTGCCGCCGTCCGCATGGCGCAGCGCGTCGAAGCGGGCCACCGCGGCATCGACGCTCGCGGGGTTGAGCGGCGGGTTCGGCGCCCTGGGGGCGACCACCCTGCCGGCCTTGATCGCCGCCGCGCGCCCGAAGACCACCAGGTCGATCAGGCTGTTGGAGCCGAGCCGGTTGGCGCCGTGCACGCTGGCGCAGCCCGCCTCGCCCACCGCCATCAGGCCGGGGCAGATGCGGTCGGGATCGTCCTCCGTCGGGTCGAGCACCTCGCCCCAGTAGTTCGTCGGCACCCCGCCCATGTTGTAATGCACCGTGGGCAGCACCGGGATCGGCGCCTTGGTCACGTCGACGCCGGCGAAGATCTTGGCGCTCTCGGAGATGCCGGGCAGCCGCTCGTGCAACGCCTCGGGCGGCAGGTGGTTGAGGTTCAGGTGGATGTGGTCCTTCTGCGGCCCGACACCGCGGCCCTCGCGGATCTCGATGGTCATGCAGCGCGAGACCACGTCGCGCGAGGCCAGATCCTTGTAGGTCGGCGCATAGCGCTCCATGAAGCGCTCGCCCTCGGAATTGGTGAGATAGCCGCCCTCGCCGCGCGCGCCCTCGGTGATGAGGCAGCCCGCGCCGTAGATGCCGGTGGGGTGGAACTGCACGAATTCCATGTCCTGGAGCGGCAGGCCCTGGCGCGCGACCATGCCGCCGCCGTCGCCGGTGCAGGTATGGGCGGAGGTGGCCGAGAAATAGGCCCGCCCGTAGCCCCCCGTGGCCAGCACCACCATCTTGGCGTTGAAGCGGTGCAGCGTGCCGTCGTCGAGCTTCCAGGCCAGCAGGCCCTGGCAGGATCCGTCCTCGGCCATGATCAGGTCGGTGGCGAAATACTCGATGAAGAACTCGGCGTTGTGCTTGAGCGACTGGCCGTAGAGCGTGTGCAGGATGGCGTGGCCGGTGCGGTCGGCGGCCGCGCAGGTGCGCTGCACCGGCGGGCCCTCGCCGAATTCGGTGGTATGGCCGCCGAAGGGGCGCTGGTAGATGCGGCCGTCCTCGGTGCGCGAGAAGGGCACGCCGTAATGCTCGAGCTCGTAGACCGCGGCCGGCGCCGAGCGGGCGAGATATTCCATGGCGTCGGTGTCGCCGAGCCAGTCGGAGCCCTTGACGGTGTCGTACATGTGCCACTGCCAGTGGTCGGGGCCCATGTTGCCGAGGGAGGCGGCGATGCCGCCCTGGGCGGCGACGGTGTGCGAGCGGGTGGGGAAGACCTTGGTGACGCAGGCGGTCTTCAGCCCCTGCTCGGCCATGCCCAGCGTGGCGCGCAGGCCCGAGCCGCCGGCCCCGACCACGACGACGTCATAGATGTGGTCGACGAATTCATAGGCGGCCATGCTCAGCTTCCCGCAGAGGTGAAGGCGATCTTGGCGATCGCGAAGATGCCGGCGAGCGCGAGCGCCCAGCAGATCAGGAGATTGGCCAAGAGCAGCGCCGTGCGCAGCGCCCGCCCGTGCACGTAATCCTCCACGACCACCTGGAGGCCCTGCTGGAGATGCGCGAAGGCCACGAGCAGGAAGAGGATCGCGACCAGCGCGTTGAAGGGATCGGCATAGGTCGCGCGCGCGGTCTCGAAATCGGCCCCGAGCGTGGCGGCGAAGGGAAAGACGAAGAAGGGCGTGAGCAGGAGGAGCGCCAGCGAGGTGAGCCGCTGGTTCCACCAATGCCCGGTGCCTTCGCCCGCCGCGCCGAGTCCGACCGCGCGCTGCCTGTCCGTGCGATAGCCCATCGCTCCCTCCTCAGAACGCGGCGATCAGGGTGATCACCGTCATGACGCCCGCGGCGGCCAGCACCCAGATGCCGCTCCGGTTCACCTGCGCGAGGTCGAAGCCGATGCCGCTGTCCCAGACCAGGTGCCGCAGCCCGGTGAAGAAATGGTACCAGAGCGCGCCGAGCGACACGAGCAGCACCAGCCCGCCGATCCAGGAGGTGATCAGCCCGTCGGCGAAGCCGAAGCTTCCCGGCCCGGCACTGAGGGCGAGGAACCACCAGACGACGAGCAGGGCGGTCAGCCCCAGCCCGACCCCGGTGATCCGGTGCAGGATCGACATGCTGCCGCTGAGCGGGAGCCTGTAGATCGTCAGATGCGGCGACAGCGGCCGATTGCCCCGGTTCACGTCAGCCATGCGCAACCTCTCTCCCCACCTGCGGCCCGGCCGCACCGGCAATCCTGCAAGGCCCTTCGGGCGGCGGTGCGGAGGGTGACGGTCTAATCCCCGGTTAATGGCACGGGCGCCTCCGGCAATGCAACCCTCCGGCTCAGCGTGGCACCAGGACCCAGTAATCGATGTCGAGCAGCACGTCCTCGTGCCAGCCGCCCTCCGTCCCGCGGTGGGGGAAGGGCTCGGTGCCGGCCTTGGCCGCCACCGTGCGCAGGCGCAGCGCCCCGACGCCCGGCGCCGGGGTCTCGGCGCGGTCGAGCACCTCCGACCAGGCGCCCAGGGTGTCGCCGGCGAAGCAGGGATTGGCATGGGTGCCGGCGTTGATCCCCGCGACGATCTGCGCATTGGCGAGCCCGTTGAAGGAGAGCGCGCGCGCGATGCTGATCACATGGCCGCCGTAGATCAGCCGGCGGCCGTCCTCGCGCGCGGTGGCGTCGAAATGCACCCGCGCCGTGTTCTGCCACAGCCGCGTGGCGATCATGTGCTCGGATTCCTCGACCGTCATCCGGTCGACGTGGTCGATGCGCTCGCCCACCGCATGATCGCCGAGGCGATGCGGCGCGCCGGCGAGGCCGAAGTCGTAGCCGGTGAAATCGAGCCCCGGCGGGATCGCCAGATCCTCCGGCGCCAGCGCCGGCGCGAGGCTCGGGACCACCGGTTCGGGCGCGCGCGCGGCGGCGTCGCGCTTGCGCACCATCACCCAGCGGCAGAAGCTGAGCACCGCCTCGCCGCGCTGGTTCAGGCCGGTCGAGCGCACCCAGACGATGCCGCTGCGGCCGTTCGAATTCTCGCGCAGGCCGATCACCTCGCTCTCGGCGCGCAGCGTCTCCCCGGGGAAGACCGGCGCGAGGAAGCGGACCTCGGCATAGCCGAGATTGGCCACGGCATTGAGGCTGATGTCGGGCACGGTCTTGCCGAAGACCATGTGGAAGACCAGCAGATCCTCGAAGGGGCTGGCGGCGAGGCCGCAGGCGCGGGCGAATTCGTCCGACGAGGCGAGCGCGAAGCGGCTGGGATAGAGCCCGGCATAGAGCGCGCGGTCGCCCTCGCGCAGCGTGCGCGGCACCGCGTGGCGGATGGTCTCGCCGACCCGGTAATCCTCGAAGAACCGCCCGCGCTGCGCCTCGCTCATCGCTCCCGCTCCCTCATCCGAACGGCCAGTAGCCGAGCCAGGCATGGATGCCCCCGATCACGCCGTAGAGCACGAGGGTGATCGCGAGCAGCCGCAGGTCGCCGGTGATCGGCCCCGGCGCCGGCCGCTGCCAGGGGCCGTCCTGGGCGTTGATCATCACCATCTCGAGCACCGCCCAGAGCCCCAAGCCGCCGAAGAGCAGCAGCGAGGCGTAATCGCCGTTGACCAGGAGATGCGCGACCGCCCAGACGAGGACCCCGGTCAGCATCGGATGGCGCAGCCAGGCCCGCGCGCGGCCCCTGGACTGGCCCATGCCCATCAGGGCGATGGCGCCGAGCATCAGGAGATTGTTGACATGCACCGCCCAGGCGGGCGGCGCATAGACCGGCGAGAAGGGCGCGGCGCGAAAGCCGAGGACCATCGCCAGCACGCTCACGCCGATCAGCGCGGCGAAGAAGCCCTTCGCCGGCCCGGCGCCGAAGCGGTCGGTCAGGTCGGCGCGCATGCCCGGCGCCACGCGCTTGAAGGCATGGGCGGCGCTCCAGAGCACGATGCCGAGAAGAAGCAGGGTCATGGCCTGCGCTCCTGCGGCGCGGCATGCCCCGATCCGAGGGCGGCGATCGCCGCGGCGCGGGCGAGAAGGCGCCGCGCGGTCGCGACATGCAGGTTCTCCACGATCCTGCCCTCGACCACCGCGACCCCCTCGCCGCGGGCCTCGGCGGCCTCGAAGGCGGCGACCTGGGCGCGCGCGAGCTCGAGCTCCGCCGGTGCCGGCGCGAAGACCTCGTTGGGGATGGCGATCTGGGCCGGGTGGATCAGCGTCTTGCCGTCGAAGCCCATGTCGCGGCCCTGGATGCAGACCGCGCGCAGGCCCGCGTCGTCCTGGAGCGTGTTGTGCACCCCGTCGACGCAGACCAGCCCCTCGGCGCGCGCCGCGAGCAGCGTCATGCCGAGGCTTGCAAGCAGGGGCTCGCGCCCGGGCGTATGCGCCGCGCCGAGATCCTTGGCCAGGTCGTTGGTGCCGAGCACGAAGCCTTCGAGCCGGGGATGCGCCGCCGCGATCGCGCCGGCCCCGAGCACGCCGCGCGGGGTCTCGATCATCGCCCAGATGCGCAGCCGCTCCGGGGCGCCATGGGCCTCCATCAGCTCAGCGGCCCTCTGGATGTCCTCGGGGCGCTCGGCCTTGGGCAGCAGGATCGCATCCGGCCCGGCCGCGCTCCCAGCGGCGAGATCGGCGGCGCCCCATTCGGTGTCGAGCCCGTTGATGCGCAGGATCAGCCGCCGGCTCCCGTAGCCGCCGGCGGCCAGCGCCGCGACGACCAGGTCCCGGGCGCGCGGCTTCTCGGCCGGGGCGACCGCATCCTCGAGATCGAGGATCAGCGCATCCGCCGGAAGGGCCTTCGCCTTCTCCAGCGCCCGCTCCTTCGAGCCCGGCATGTAGAGCACCGAGCGGTAGGGATGCGTCTCGGGTTCCATGCGCCACCACCTCTGCTGCAACGCAACGCTCACTAAAGGGCAGACCGGAAAAGACAAGGGTCAATGCGCCGGGGGCCGTTGCGCGCGGGCCCGCCGCAGCGCACGGCGCGTTAACCTTCCGTTCGCCATTCAGGCGCAGATTAACCAACAGTTCGGGACGGCCGCCTTGGATGGACGCACCCGCTCGCAGCCGCTCCGTCGCTAGGCGGCCCACCCGACGAGAATGCCGCAGCAATCGCGGGCGTCGGGCAAGTGCTGACCCGGTCCCGCAAGGGACAAGGAACTGGACATGGCCCATACCTCTCCGCTCGTTCGTGCCGCCGTCGCCCTCTGCCTCGCGGCCGCCACCCCCGGCGCCGAAGCCCAGACCCGCAACGCCTGCGCCGAGCGCACCCAGGTGGTGGAGCGCCTCGCCGAGAAATACGGCGAGACCCTCCAGAGCATGGGGCTCCACCAGAGCAACGCGGTCATGGAGATCTACGCCTCCGAGGCGACCGGCACCTGGACGATCCTGGTGACGCGTCCCGACGGCCAGGCCTGCCTCGTCGCCGCCGGACGGATGTGGGAAGCGCACAGCACCCCGGCGCGGGCGCCCGGCAAGGACGTCTGATACTTCCGGCTCTTCCGTCAACCGTCTTCCCGCCCGGGCCCGGGTGTCCCCAGCCCGATCGACCCGTGGCGATCGGGCCGCGCCGGCCCTG
>NZ_DAIUBO010000168.1:0-8680 GCF_036846665.1 Amaricoccus sp.
GGGGGTGCTGACAAAGAATGCCGGGGCGCGGGGGCATAGGGAGAGGGTGGACACGATCATCGTCGACAAGCCCGGCACGCTGACCGGGGGCCGGCCCGCCGTCACCGCCATCGTTCCCGCGGCGGGCTTCACCGAGGAGGAGGCCCTGCGCCTTGCCGCCAGCGTCGAACGCGCCAGCGAGCATCCGTTGGCGCTCGCCATCGTCCGCGCCGCCGAGGAGCGCGGCATCGCGACCGCGCCGGTCGCTGATTTCGACTCGCCGACCGGCAAGGGCGCGCTCGGGTTGGTCGAGGGCAGGCGCATCCCGCTCGGCAACGCGAAATTCCTCGCCGAGCAGGGCGTCGACGTGGCGCCGCTGGCCGAAGAGGCCGACCGGCTGCGCGAGGATGGGGCGACGGCGATCTTCATGGGCGTCGATGGCCGCGTCGCGGCGATCTTCGCCATTGCCGATCCGGTCAAGCCATCGACGCCTGAGGCGCTTGCCGCGCTGAAGGCGCAGGGGATCCGGGTGGTGATGCTCACCGGCGACAACTGGACGACGGCCAAGGCGGTCGCGCGCCAGCTGGGGATCGACGAGGTCGAGGCGGAGGTGCTGCCCGATCAGAAGAGCGCGGTCGTGCAGCGGCACAAGGCGGCGGGGGAAGTGGTGGCGATGGCCGGCGACGGCGTCAACGATGCCCCCGCGCTTGCGGCGGCCGATGTCGGCATCGCCATGGGCACCGGCACTGACGTGGCGATGGAGAGCGCGGGCGTTACGCTGCTCAAGGGCGATCTGACCGGCATCGTCCGGGCCCGGCGCCTCTCGGAGGCCGTCATGGGCAACATCCGCCAGAACCTGTTCTTCGCCTTCATCTACAACGCGCTCGGCGTTCCGGTGGCGGCTGGGGTTCTCTACCCGTTCTTCGGCATCCTGCTGTCGCCGATTATCGCGGCGGCGGCCATGGCGCTGTCGTCGGTCAGCGTGATCGCCAATGCTGCACGCCTGCGTGGGGTGAAGCTGTGACAGCTGGCGAGGCCATCCGCCCGGGGCTGCGGCAGGCGACAAACTGCCGCGCCACCGCCGAGCTCACCCCTTCGTGCGTCGCGCCCGAACCGGGACGGCGAGATAGTGAAACCCATGATCGAGGCTTGACGATGCGAAACGATCTCACCATCAGCCGGCGCGCCATCCTGGCGGCTGCCGGCGCGCTTCCCCTGGCGTTTTCTCTGCCCGGTCCCCTCCGGGCCGAGACCCTGCCGCTGGTGACGGTCACCAAGGATCCGTCCTGCGGCTGCTGCGATGGCTGGGTCGCGCATATCGAGGCCGCCGGCTTCCCGGTGCGGGTGATCGAATCCGACGACGTGTTCAGCCTGAAGCAGCGGCTCGGCGTGCCGGCGGACCTCGCCTCTTGCCATACCGCCGAGGTGGACGGCTACGTGATCGAAGGCCATGTCCCGGCGGTCGCCCTGCGCCGCCTGCTGGCCGAGCGGCCGCAGGCCATCGGCCTTGCGGTACCGGGGATGCCCGCCGGTTCGCCCGGCATGGACTTCCCCGGCGTCGAGCCGGAACTTTATGATGTGCTGCTGTTCGACGCCTCCGGTCGCAGGGCGTTTTTGCGCTTCAACGGCGCACAGGAGATCTGATCGAAGTCCGCGCATGATCGCTCAACCCGTGACCAGCCCGCTGTCCTGTCGTGCTCCGGCACGCACCACCCGAGAGGGAGGTCGCGCCGCGAGCGGGCGCGCGCGGGCGCTGTTCCGGGTACGGCGCGACTGGCTGCGGCATCTGTCGCTCGGGCTCCTGCTGTTCGCGCTCAGTGCCTTCCTTCTGCAATCGGTGGCGCATGCGAGCCCGGGCGGGCACGCCGTCCACCACGACGCGGCCGTCGCCGTGATGGCGCAGCCCTGTGCCGATTCCCATGCATCCGGCGAGGACGTCGAGACTTCCGTCGAACACTGCGAGTCTGGCAAGGCAGGATCGGGCCTGCTCGACTGCTGCCAGGCATGCCTGGTCGCCGCCATCCTTCCCGAGACGCAGTCGCTGTCCCCCAATGTGAGCAGCGACCATCCGAGCCGCATGAGGCCGGATCGCCTTGGGCGGATCCCCGCGGGCATCCTGAAGCCTCCACGTCTGATCACAGCCGCGTAAGTCGCGCATGTCCGGGAGGGTCCTGATCCTCCTCGGGCCGCTGCAATCAGACGAACACGGAGCCGTGCGTCGGCGAGCGACGCCGTTCTCCGGTGCCAAAGGATGAAACCCATGAAACGAACAGCAATCGCCCTTTCCGTCAGTCTCCTGACCGGGCTGCCCGGCGTTGCTCTGGCGCAAGCCGAGCATGACGCCCATCACCCCGGGAACTCCCCGGTGCAAACCGAGCAAGCTCCTGCGCCTACCCCTCCTTCCGCGACAATGCCCCCGATGCAGGGCATGCCGGAGCAGTGTCAGGCCATGATGCAGGCCATGTCCTCCCCCGAATGCATGGGTGCGATGCACCAGATGATGCAGGACGGAGTGATGCAGGGAATGATGGGCTCGCCCAACGCGGCAGCGGCCCCGGCCAGCAGCAACCTTCCCGACTTCACCAGGGCCTATGTCGATGCGATGAACGAAATGCACGGGCCGATGATGGACGGGGTCATGGCTGAAGACCCCGACGTCGCCTTCGTCCGGGGCATGATCCCGCACCATCAGGGCGCGATCGACATGGCGAAGATCGTCCAGCAATACGGCGACGATCCGCAAACGAAAGCGTGGGCCGCCCAGATTATCGAGGCGCAGGAGCGCGAGATCGCCGAAATGCAGGCATGGCTGGAGGTAAACGCCGGCGGTGAACCGGCGGCCCTCGGCCAGGCAGTTGGCACCGTCTATTCCGCCAATGAAGGCGGCAATTCCATCAGCGCCATCGACCTCGGCACCGGCGCGGTCAGGACGGTGTCGATCCCGGTCTCGCCGCACAACGTCGACCTGACGCCGGATGGCAAGCTACTGCTGGCGGTCGGGGATCCCGCCGCCGAGGGCGATCACGGAGCGGGCGGCCACGGCGGGGACGGCGCCGCCGAAGGTCTGCTGGTCATTCTCGACTCGCAGGACATCTCGGCGCCCAGGACGGTCGCGGTAGGCTCCCATCCGGCCCATGTCGTTGCTGACCGACAGGGGCGCGCCTTCGTCTCGCTGGCCGGCGGCGACGCGATCGCCGTGGTGGATCTCGCACGGGCCGAGGTCATCGGGCGCATCGCGACGGGCGACTATCCGCATGGTCTGCGGCTCAGCCCGGACGGGGCCGAGCTTTACGTCGCGAACGTCGAGGACGGGACGGTGTCCGTCATCGACACGGCCAACCTTTCCGAGGTCACCCGCATTCCGGTCGGCGCGGCCCCCGTCCAGGTCGGCTTCACGCCCTCGGGCGATCAGGTCTACGTCTCGCTTCGCGACGAGAACCGCGTGGCGATCATCGACACCGCATCCCGGAAGGTCACGGGCAAGGTGGACGTGGGGCCGAACCCGATCCAGGTCTTCGTGACCGCGGATGGAGGGTCCGTCTATGTGGCCAACCAGGGCACCGAGGAGGCGCCGAACGACACCGTCTCCGTGATCGACACGGCGACCGGACAGGTGGTGAAGACCATCACCACCGGCGGCGGTGCCCATGGCGTGTCGGCCTCGGCCGACGGGGCCTACGTGTTCGTGACGAACATCGCCGACGACAGCGTCTCTATCATCGACGCTGCCACCCAGACGGTCATCCGCACCGTTCCGGTCGGCGACCGGCCCAACGGCATCGTCTACGGGCGGTCGAACTGACGGAAGCCGGGGCGGGCTAGTGGATGCGGTAAGCCGGGACGGTCGTGGTGCCGCCCGGTGATCGTGCCGCACAGGCGCGTCCCGGCTGCTGAGAACGAGGGTAAGCGAAGGGCGCGGCCAAGCAAGCAGCGGCCGCGCCTGCAAGGCTATCCTACGCAGCCGCTGGCTGATCCTTGCGCTGCGCAGGATAACCGGCTTCGGCAAGCGCGGCGACAAGCGCCTGCTCGTCCGCCCGAGTGGTGACCTTCACGTCGCGGGCGGGTGGATCGGTGATGACCTGCGCTTCCGGGTCGACGCTCAGGATGGCGTTGGTCACCCGACGGGCGCAACCGCCGCAGGTCATGCCGGGAACGGTGAACTGGAACATGCGAACTCTCCTCGATGATGGTGTTCGCTGTCTGATCTGGGCCTTGCCACGATGGCAAGGTCAAGACCGAAGGCTGAAAAAGACGATCCTGTCTGCGGGGTCTTGACCTTCCCATCGTTGGAAGCCCCATCTGGGGTGCAATGGATTGAGAAGGAAGACAGCCATGACAGATATTGCTCCATTGCAGCGGGGGGCTAAAGCCGGGTCCACGCTCAGCATTCCCGTCGAGGGGATGACCTGCGCGTCGTGCGTCGGCCATGTCGAGAAGGCCATCGCCAGGCTGCCGGATGTGGCCAAGGTGAGCGTCAATCTGGCGACCGAGCGCGCCGATGTTTCCTTCACGGGCAAGCCTGATGCCGCCGCGGTCGTGCGCGCCGTCGAGGGCGCGGGCTACGGCGTGCCGGAGGTGACGGCCGAACTGGGCGTGGCGGGAATGACCTGCGCCTCCTGCGTCGCCCATGTTGAAAAGGCGGTCAAGGCCGTGCCCGGCGTCAACGCCGCCACGGTCAACCTCGCGACCGAGCGGGTCAGCGTGCGCCACCTCGCCGGTGTCGCCTCGGTCGAGGATATCGAGGCCGCGATCCGCGGCGCCGGTTACGAGCCGCACCGGCTCGGCGGCGACAACACGGCAACCGACCGCGAGCGGGAGGCGCGCGAACGCGAGCTGACCGGGTTGCGTCGCGCCACCCTGATTGCGGCGGCGCTGACCCTGCCGGTTTTCGTGATCGAGATGGGATCGCATTTCGTTCCGGCGATCCATGACTTCGTGATGAACAGGATCGGGATGCAGACGAGCTGGCTGATCCAGTTCGTGCTGACCACCATCATCCTGTTCGGGCCGGGCCGCCGCTTCTTCCGCAAGGGCGTGCCGGCGATGCTGCGCGGCACACCGGACATGAACTCGCTTGTGGTGGTCGGCACGTCTGCCGCCTGGGGCTATTCGGTGGTCGCGACCTTCATGCCGCAGGTTCTGCCCGCCGGCACGGCCAATGTTTATTACGAGGCCGCGGCGGTCATCGTCACGCTGATCCTGCTTGGCCGCTATCTGGAGGCGAAGGCCAAGGGCCGCACCTCCGAGGCGATCAAGCGGCTGGTCGGGTTGCAGCCGAAGACCGCGCGCGTCGAGCGTGACGGCCAGACCGTCGAAGTGCCGCTGTCGGAGGTCCGCGCCGGCGACATCGTTCAGGTCCGCCCCGGCGACAGGGTGCCGGTCGATGGCGAGGTGGTCGCGGGCGCGTCCTATGTCGATGAATCAATGATCACCGGCGAACCGGTGCCGGTCGCCAAGAGTGCCGGCGCCGAGGTCGTCGGCGGCACGATCAACAGGACCGGCGCCTTCTCGTTCCGGGCGACCAAGGTCGGCGCGGATACCGTGCTGGCGCAGATCATCCGCATGGTCGAGGAGGCGCAGGGCTCGAAGCTGCCGATCCAGGCGCTGGTGGACAAGGTGACGGCGTGGTTCGTGCCCGCCGTGATGGCGGCTGCCGCGCTCACCTTCCTGATCTGGCTGGTCTTCGGCCCGGAACCCGCGCTCACCTTCGCGCTGGTCAATGCGGTCGCCGTCCTCATCATCGCCTGCCCCTGCGCGATGGGGCTGGCGACGCCGACCTCGATCATGGTCGGCACCGGCCGCGCGGCCGAACTGGGCGTGCTGTTCCGCAAGGGCGAGGCGTTGCAGGCGTTGCGCGATGTCGCGGTGGTGGCGCTCGACAAGACCGGCACGCTGACCAGGGGCCGGCCGGAACTGACCGACCTGACGCCGTCGGCCGGGTTCGAGCGAGACGAGGTGCTGGCGCTGGTCGCAGCCGTCGAGGCGAAGTCCGAGCACCCGATCGCCACCGCTATCGTGGCGGCCGCCGGGGAGCGCGGATTGCGGATTGATACGCTCGAGGGCTTCGACGCGGTGCCGGGCTACGGCGTTGCCGCGACCGTCGACGGCCGCCATGTCGCGGTCGGCGCTGATCGCTACATGACGAGGCTCGGTCATGACGTGGCGGCGTTCGCGGACGAGGCCGCGCGGCTCGGCGGCGAAGGCAAGTCGCCGCTCTATGCCGCGATCGACGGCAGGCTGGCGGCGGTGATCGCCGTCGCCGACCCGATCAAGGGAACGACGCCCGAGGCGATCCGCGCGCTGCACGATCTGGGCCTGAAGGTCGCGATGATAACCGGCGACAACCGGGCGACCGCCGAGGCCGTCGCGCGCCAGCTCGGCATCGACGAGGTCGTTCCCGAAGTGCTGCCTGACGGCAAGGTGAAGGCGATTCACGAACTCCGCGCGGGCGGCCGCAAGGTTGCGTTCGTCGGCGACGGCATCAACGACGCGCCGGCGCTGGCAGAAGCCGATGTCGGGCTGGCGATCGGGACGGGGACGGATGTCGCGATCGAGTCGGCCGATGTGGTGCTGATGTCGGGCGACCTGCGGGGGGTGGTGAACGCGATCGCGCTGTCGAAGGCGACGATCCGCAACATCAAGCAGAACCTGTTCTGGGCCTTCGCCTACAATGCGGCCCTGATCCCGGTTGCGGCCGGGGTGCTCTATCCGGTGTCGGGCACGCTTCTCTCGCCGGTGCTGGCGGCCGGCGCGATGGCGCTGTCGAGCGTCTTCGTGCTGTCGAACGCGCTGCGGCTCAGGGCCTTCAAGCCCGTGCTCGCGGCTGAAGTGGAGGCCGCCGGCACCGGAGCGGAGGCTCAAGCCCGGTTGGCCGCCGCGTAAGCATCTGACGGGCCGGGGTGGGAATTTCGCCCCGGCTCTTCCTGTCAATGGATGGAGGACCATCGGATGGATGTCGTCATCTATACCACGCCGACTTGCCCCGACTGCCATGCGCTCAAGCGTTGGCTGCAGGCGTCAGGCATCCCATATGAGGAGCGCGACCTGACCGACCGGGCGATCATGGAAGAAGCGAAGGCCCGGACCGGGGTGCGCGTGGCGCCGATCACCTTCGTCGGCGATGCGTTCTTCTACGGGACATTCGCCGATCAGCGGCCGAGAATAGCAGCCGCCCTCGGGTTGATCGTCGAAGGTGCCGAGAAAGGAGCAGGATCATGAATATCGGCCAGGCTTCCGAAGCTTCAGGGGTCAGTTCCAAGATGATCCGCTACTACGAACAGACCGGCCTCATTCCGAGAGCGGCGCGGCGCGACAGCGGCTATCGCGACTATGACGACGCCGATATCCACCGCCTGCGCTTCATCCGCGGCGCGCGCGACCTCGGCTTCACCGTCCAGCAGATCGCCGATCTGCTGGCCCTGTGGAGCGACCGCCAACGTGCCAGCGCCGATGTGAAGGCGCTCGCACTCGGGCATGTCGACGCCCTGAAACAGAAGCAGGCCGAGATCGCGGCCATGATCGCGACGCTGGAAAACCTGGCTAACCGTTGCCACGGCGATGACCGGCCCGATTGCCCGATCATCGAGGGCCTTGCCGAAAATGATGGCAGCCAGCCGGCTAAGGCGAAGCCCCGCCGCTTCGGCAAGGTGGACGAACTGCGAGCGTGACGCCGGTAGAAAAGCTGCAGCCGCCTGTTCTCCATGTCCGGGCTTGGGGCTAGCGCGCGAGATCCCTGAAGGCATGCAACGGATGCGCGGTCAGCGCTGGCAGCTTCTGCCCTGTTCCCGCATCACGGAGTAGTCGGAGAGCATTTCGGCGATGGCCGACCCGTCCGGCAGCAACCCGACTTCCTCGGCCGCGCGCCGTTGAAACTCGCGGCTGTACTCAACGACGGGCGGGCAGACGATGGCAATGCGCGGCTCAGAACCGACCGTCGCGCAGCCGGCCAGAAAGCTCGTCGCGATCGCGAGGGCGGCGAGCTGCTGCTTCCAGCATCCGGCGTTGGACATCATTGGCGTTCTCCGTTGTCTCAAGGCGTTCGGCGAGCCGCCCGGCGTGCTCACCGGACCGCCTGAGGGAAAGCAGGAACAGGACAATGGCGAGTACGATGGCGCCGTAGCGCAGTGCCGCCCGTGTCCAGGAGTTGGCCGCGAGCCCGGTGAGAAGCGCGGTGATCATCGCCGCCCCCGCTTCCAGTCGTCGAGCCGGGCGTAGATCGTGACCGCGATTCCCCCGAGCGCCACGGCGATGAACAGCCAGCGCAACGTGTCGAGATACGGGACGAGCGGCAGGATGGCGGACTGGGTCTCGGCCAGGACGTTCTGCGCGACCTCGACGCCCGCCGCGCCCAGCGTCGCCACACCGGCCGCGCCACCGCCCTTCATGGTGCGGCTCTCGGCCAGGACTTCGCGCGCGACCGGCGTCTCGGCTGCAAAGGCGGTTTCCCGGACCGGGAAGCGCTCGCCCCACTGCCGCGCGGGTCCGAGGTCGACATGGATGAAGCCCGAACGCGGGTAGGAGCCGAAGCCGAGGAAGCCGGCCTCCCGCGCCGCCGCCTCGAACGGCACCGGATCGTGGTTCTTCATGGCGATGTCGAAGGCGGCGCCGTCGAGGTGCTTGGAGCGGGTCGCGCCGCCCACGGCGGGATTGTGCTCGGGGCTGCGATAGGCGGAGCGGACGATCAGCGGCTTGCCGAGCCGGT
>NZ_DAIUBO010000169.1:0-8643 GCF_036846665.1 Amaricoccus sp.
TTCTGGGCGCTGATCTTCCTCTACATCTGGGCCGGCCCGCACCACCTGCACTACACCGCCCTGCCCGACTGGGCACAGGTGCTGGGCATGGTGATGTCGATAATCCTCTGGATGCCGTCCTGGGGCGGGATGATCAATGGCCTGATGACGCTGCAGGGCGCCTGGGACAAGCTCCGGACCGACCCGGTGCTCCGCATGCTGGTGGTCTCGGTCGGCTTCTACGGCATGGCGACCTTCGAGGGGCCGATGATGTCGATCCGCTCGGTCAACTCGCTCAGCCACTACACCGACTGGACCATCGGCCACGTGCATTCCGGCGCACTCGGCTGGAACGGCATGATCACCTTCGGCGCGCTCTACTACTTGGTGCCGCGACTCTGGAACCGCGAGCGGCTCTATTCGATCAGCCTCGTCTCCTGGCACTTCTGGCTCGCGACGATCGGCATCGTGCTCTACGCCGCCTCGATGTGGGTCACCGGCATCATGGAAGGGCTGATGTGGCGCGAGGTCGATGCACAGGGCTTCCTGGTGAACTCTTTCGCCGACACCGTCGCGGCCAAGTTCCCGATGTACGTCGTGCGCGCGCTGGGCGGGGCGCTGTTCCTGACGGGTGCATTGATCATGGCCTACAATCTCTGGAAGACCGCCGTCGGCGCAGGCGAGACCGCATCCGCCCGCCCGGTTCCGGCCGAATAGGAGGGCGGCGGCATGGCCGACAACGACAAGATCCTCGATCCCGAGAAGGATCCGAACGTCTCCACGATCTCGGATTTCCCCGACGAGATCCCCAACGAGCTCCCACACCAGAGCTGGGTGTTGCGCAACCACAGCAAGCTCGAGCGCAACGCCTTCCTCCTGCTCGTCTTCAGCCTCATCGTGGTGTCCATCGGGGGGATCGTGCAGATCGTGCCGCTCTTCTACCTCGACAACACCATCGAGGAGGTGGACGGCATGCGGCCGTATTCACCGCTCGAGCTTGCGGGGCGCAACATCTACGTGCGCGAAGGCTGCTACGTCTGCCACAGCCAGATGATCCGCGTGATGCGCGACGAGGTCCAGCGCTACGGTCACTATTCGCTGGCCGCGGAATCGATGTACGATCATCCCTTCCAGTGGGGCTCGAAGCGGACCGGCCCGGATCTCGCGCGGATCGGCGGACGCTATTCCGACGACTGGCACCGGGCGCATTTCGAGAACCCGCGGGATCTGGTGCCCGAATCGATCATGCCGGCCTATCCCTGGCTCGCCCGCACGCCGATCAATTCGGAGAACATCGAGGCGGTCATGCGCGCCAACCGGGCCTCCGGCGTTCCCTATACCGACGAGATGCTCGCCGAGGCGCGCGCCGATTTCCGCACCCAGGCCGATCCCGACACCGGCGACGTGGATGCACTGCTCGCCCGCTATCCCAAGGCGCAGGCACGCAATTTCGATGGGGCTCCCGGCGAGAGCGAACTCGACGCGGTCATCGCCTATCTGCAGATGCTCGGCACACTCGTCGACTTCTCGACCTTCGAGCCGGACGCCAGCCGGTGAGGGCTGCAGGATGGAGACCTATTCCACCCTCCGCGCCTTCGCCGACAGCTGGGCCCTGGCCGTCATCTTCCTGTTCTTCGTGGGCGTGGTGCTCTGGGTGTTCCGCCCCGGCTCCAGCAAGACCTACAAGGACACCGCGAACATGATCTTCCGCAACGAAGACAAGCCCAAGGACGAAGACGATGGCCGATAGGCGCGATGTCGACGAGGCGACGAACACCCGGACCACCGGCCACGAATGGGACGGCATCAAGGAACTCGACACCCCGATGCCGCGCTGGTGGCTTTGGTCCTTCTACGCCACGATCGTCTGGGGGGTCATCTATATGATCCTGATGCCGGCCTGGCCGCTGGTCAGCGGCGCCACGCCGGGCCTGCTCGGCTATTCCAGCAGGGGCGCCGTCGAAAGGGACATCGCCGAGGCCGAGGCCGTCAACGCACCGCTCGACGCGCAGCTGATGAGCGTCGACATCGCCAGCATAGCCGAGGACCCGGACATGCTGCGCTATGCCATCGCCGGCGGCGGCGCGGTCTTCCGCAACAATTGCTCGCAATGCCACGGGGCCGGTGGCCAGGGCGCGCTCGGAGGATACCCGAACCTGGTCGATGACGACTGGCTCTGGGGCGGGACCACCGAGGAGATCTATCAGACGGTCACCCATGGCATCCGCTACGAGGCCGACCCCGACACGCGCTTCAGCCAGATGCCGGCCTTCGGCGACATCCTCGAAGCCGACGAAATCGCGGGCCTCGCGGAATACGTGCTCTCGCTCTCGGGCGCGGACCATGACGCCGATCTCGCGGCCGCCCATCAGCAGACCTTCATCGACAATTGCTCGGCCTGCCATGGCGAGGACGGCACCGGCATGCGCGACCAGGGCGCCCCGAGTCTGGCCGACGGGATCTGGCTCTACGGCGGCGATCGCGACACCATCGTGGCGACGATCACCGATGCCCGCTACGGCATCATGCCCGCCTTCCAGAACCGCCTGACCGATGCGGAGATCCGCAAGGTGGCCGTCTACGTCCACGGCCTGGGCGGCGGCGAATAGCCGCGCCGGCGGGATGCGACAGAGCTCGGTCCCGCACGGTCGGGGCCGGTCGGGACGATGCGATCCGATTCGGGCGAATCCGGGCAAGCCCGAAGCCCTGCCCGGCGGCGAAGGCTTCGCCGCGGCCGCTCCGGGCCTTCGCCCTCCCGCTGCGGGACGCGATCCCGACCCGGAACACGCCGGCGTGATCGCGCCATTGATCGCGATGACCGTCCTCCGATACAAATGTTCCGGCGTCCCTGACGGGAGCCGCTGCCCTCGAAAGGCACGATCGTGACCAGCACTTCCGAGACCCCGCCGCCCCTCTTTGCCGCGCGCGAACCGATCTTTCCGCGCCGCGTCTCGGGGAAATTCCGCACGCTCAAATGGTGGATCCTCGGCGTCACGCTGGCGATCTACTACATCACGCCCTGGATCCGCTGGGACCGCGGCCCCTCGCTGCCCGACCAGGCGGTGCTGGTCGATCTGGCGAATCGGCGCTTCTACTTCTTCTTCATCGAGATCTGGCCGCAGGAATTCTACTTCGTCGCCGGCCTGCTGATCATGGCCGGGCTCGGGCTCTTCCTCTTCACATCAGCACTCGGACGGGTCTGGTGCGGCTATACCTGCCCGCAGACCGTCTGGACCGACCTCTTCATCCTGGTCGAGCGCTGGATCGAGGGCGACCGCAACGCGCGCGTGCGCCTCTGGAACGCGCCCTGGGACACGAAGAAGATCCGGCTGCGCGCGACCAAATGGGGCGTCTGGCTCCTGATCGCAGTGGCGACGGGCGGCGCCTGGGTCTTCTATTTCGCCGATGCACCGACCCTGCTCGGCGAGATCCTGACCGGCAGGGCGCCGGCCGTCGCCTATCTCTCGGTGGCGACCCTGACCGCGACGACCTTCACCTTCGGCGGCTTCATGCGCGAGCAGGTCTGCATCTACATGTGCCCCTGGCCGCGCATCCAGGGCGCGATGATGGACGAGCAGACGCTCACCGTCGCCTATCGCGACTGGCGGGGCGAGCCGCGCGGCAAGCACCGCAAGGCCGCGGGCGCCGAGCAGCTCGGCGATTGCATTGACTGCAACGCCTGCGTGAACGTCTGCCCCATGGGCATCGACATCCGCGATGGCCAGCAGCTCGCCTGCATCACCTGCGCGCTCTGCATCGATGCCTGCGACGACGTCATGGAGAAGGTGAACAAGCCCCGCGGGCTCATCGACTACATCACGCTCGCCGACGGCGAGCGCGAGCGCGCCGGCGGCCAGGATGCGCCGGTCTGGAAGCAGATCCTGCGCCCGCGGGTCATCCTCTATTTCGTGCTCTGGTCGGCCATCGGCCTGGGCCTGCTGGCCGCGCTCTTCCTGCGCACGGATGTCGCCTTCTCCATCGAGCCTGTGCGCAACCCCGTCAACGTGGTGCTCTCCGACGGCTCGGTGCGCAACGCCTACGAGCTCCGCCTGCGCAACATGACCGGCTTCGACCGCGCCTTCCGCCTCTCGGTCGAGTCGCCCGATCCGGTGGCGCTGACGCTCGAAGGCGTCGAGGGGCTCGACGTCAGCGTTCCCGCCGACGCCACCTACCGCCAGCGCGTCTACCTGACCGCACCCCCAGGAAGTGCGGCAGGCGCCGGCGCCCTGACGGACCTCGACCTCGTGCTCGAGGACACGAACACGGGCCAGGTCGTCCGCGAGGGCACCGTGTTCCACGGGACCGGGGAATGAGCATGGCGACCGGGCGGCCACTGACCGGGCGTGCGGTGCTGCTCATCTCGCTCGGCGCCTTCGGCGTGGTGATCGCGGCCAATGCGGTGCTCGCCTTCTTCGCGGTTGAGACCTTCTCCGGGCTCGTGGTGCCGAACAGCTATGTCGCCAGCCAGGATTTCGACCGCCGCCGGGCGGCGCAGCTGGCGCTCGGATGGGAGGTGGGCCTGGAATATTCCGACGGCGTCCTCGCGCTGGCGATGAAGGATGCCGGCGGCGGGACGGTGCGTCCCGCGGCGCTTTCGGTCAGCGTCGGGCGGCCGACCGAGGCGCGCGACGACCGGGTGCTCGAGATGCAATCCACCCTCGACGGCGCGGCGGCACCCATCGTGCTGGCCCCGGGCAACTGGCGCGTCGAGATCGCCGCCACCGCCGAGGACGGCACGCTCTTCCAGCAGAGCCGGGCGATCTTCGTGCCCTCGCCATGACCGACGCGGCGCTCCCCACCTCCCAGGGATGCGCCGCCTGCGCCGCCGTGCCCGAACCTCGGGGACTGCCTGCGAGGCCTGCGGCCGAGATCCCGCTCCGCCGCTTCGAGATCGCGCTGCCGGAGATCCACTGCGCCGCCTGCATCACCGGGGTCGAGCATGTGCTGGCCGGCGAGCCGGGCGTGGCCGGCGCCCGCGTCAACCTCACGCTCAAGCGGGTCGCCGTCACCGCGGAGGACCGGCCCGGCACCGAGGCCCGGCTGATCGACGCGCTCGAATTCCGCGGCTATGCGGCGCGCCCCCTCGACAGCGCGGCGCTCGAGGCCACCCGGACCGATGCGACGGGGCGCGACCTGCTGGCACGGATCGGCGTAGCCGGTTTCGCAACGATGAACGTGATGCTCCTGTCGATCGCGGTCTGGTCGGGAGCGGAGGGCAGCACCCGCGACTTGATGCACTGGGTCTCGGCCGCTATCGCGCTCCCGGCGATCGCCTTCGCCGCGCAGCCCTTCTTCCGCAACGCCATCGCCGCGCTCTCCGCCCGCCGCCTCGACATGGACGTGCCGATCTCGACCGCGATCCTGCTCGCGCTCGGTGTCTCGGTCTGGGAGACGTTGCATTCCGGCGCCCATGCCTTCTTCGACGCGGCGCTGATGCTCACCTTCTTCCTGCTCGTCGGGCGTTACCTCGCGCATCTGACCCGCGCCTCGGCACGCTCCGCCGCGGCCGAGTTGGCCGCACTCGAAGTACGGCTCGCGCAGCGGATCGGCGCGGACGGGAGCCTCGAATCGGTGCCGCTCGACGCGCTCAGACCCGGCGATCTGATTGCCGTCGCTCCCGGCGGCCGGGTGCCCGTGGACGGCACGATCGTGGAGGGCCGCTCCGAGATCGACCCCTCCATGCTCACCGGCGAGACCATGCCCGCCGCCGTCGGCCCCGGCGCGGCGGTGAGCGCGGGGATGATGAACCTCTCGGGGCCGATCCGCGTGCGCGCAGAGGCCCTGGGCGACGACACGCTGCTCAAGCAGATCGCGCGGCTGGTGGAAACCGCCGAGCGCAGCCGCAGCCGCTACGCCTCCCTCGCCGACCGGGCCTCGCAATTCTACAGCCATACCGTCAACCTGCTCGCCGCCGCGGCCCTGCTCGGCTGGGGCCTCGCGACGCAGGACTGGCGCCTCGCGATCAACATCGCCGCCGCCGTGCTCATCATCACCTGCCCCTGTGCCCTGGGCCTGGCCGTGCCGGCGGTGCTTACGGCCGCCTCTGGACGGCTTTTTCGGCAGGGCATCCTGCTCAAGGACGGCGACGCCTTCGAGCGCCTCGCCCGCGTTAATGCGGTGGTCTTCGACAAGACCGGGACCCTGACCACCGGCCGGCCGGTGCTGACCAATGCCGCCGAGCTGCCCGACGGCGCCCTCGCCGCCGCGGCGGCGCTGGCCGCGGGCAGCGCGCATCCGCTCGCCCAGGCGATTTCCCGGTCGGCCGCCGAGGCCGGGCTTCGCATCGCGCCGGTGGCGGATCTGCGTGAGCATCCGGGCCTCGGCTCCGAGGGCTGGCGCGGCGAGACCCGGCTGCGCCTCGGTCGCGCCGAATGGGTGGGGGGCGCGACGCCCGTCGACAGGACCGCCGCCTGGCTGCGCATCGGCGACGCCACCCCGGTCTGCCTGACCTTCCAGGACGAGTTGCGCCTGGAAGCGGCCGAAACGATCCGCCGCCTGCGCGCGCGCGGCCTATCCGTGAGCCTCCTCTCCGGCGACGCCGAGGGGCCGGTGCAGGCGATGGCCGAGGCTGTCGGGATCGACGAATGGGTGGCCCGGGCGACGCCGGCCGAGAAGGTCGCGCATCTCCAGTCCATGCAGGCGGGCGGGGCGCGGGTGCTGATGGTGGGGGACGGGCTCAACGACGCCGCGGCGCTCGCGGCGGCGAATGTCTCGATCTCGCCATCGAGCGCAGTCGACGCGAGCCGCAGCGCCGCCGACCTGATCGTGCTCGGCGACCGGATCGACCGGGTCGTCGACGCGCTCGCCCTCGCATTGGTCGCCCGCCGCCGGATCCTCGAGAACTTCGTGCTCGCCTTCCTCTACAACGTCGTCACCGTGCCGATCGCCTTCGCCGGCTTCGTGACCCCGCTCATCGCCGCGATCTCCATGTCGGCGAGCTCGATCGTCGTGGCGCTCAACGCCATGCGGCTGGGACGGACGCCGTGAACATCCTCGCCGTCCTGATCCCGGTGTCGCTGCTTCTCGGGGCAGCGGGGCTGCTCGCCTTCTTCTGGTCGCTGCGCCACAACCAGTTCGAGGATCTCAAGGGCCACGCGACCCGCATCCTCTCGGACCGCTACGACGACGAGCCGGCCGCGGATGCCCCGCCCCGCAAGGACGACGCCCCGCTCAGGTGACCGCCGCCCGCGCGCGATAGCGCGGGCTCTCCCAGGCCCGGCCGGCGAGGACCTGCTGCAGCGTGCGCGCCGCACGCACCACATCCACATGCCGCAGATAGAGCGGCGCGAAGCCGAAACGCAGGATGTCCGGCATGCGGAAATCGCCGACCACGCCCCGCGCGATCAGCGCCTGCATCACCGCATAGCCCTCCGGATGGGTCAGCGCCACCTGGCTGCCCCGCTCCTCCGCCTCCCGCGGGCTGAAGACGCCGACGCCCAGGGGGGCGCAGCCCGCCTCCGCCAGCGCCAGGAACCGCTCGGTCAGCGCGACGCTCTTGGCCCGCACCGGGGCGAGCCCCGCCTCCGCCGTCAGCGCCAGCCCCGCCTCCAGGGCACGCATCGACAGGATCGGCTGGGTGCCGCAGAGAAACCGCCGGATGCCGGACGCCGGCGCATAGTCCCGGGCGAAGTCGAAGGGCGCCGCATGGCCCCACCAGCCCGAGAGCGGCTGGCGGATGTCCCCGTGGTGACGCGCCGCGGCATAGACGAAGGCGGGCGACCCCGGCCCGCCATTGAGATATTTGTAGGTGCAGCCCACGGCGAGATCGGCGCCGGCATCGCCCAGCCCCACCTCCATGATTCCCGCGGAATGGCAGAGATCCCAAAGCGCCACCGCGCCGGCGGCATGGATGCGCGCGGTGACCTCCCGCAGGTCGCGCCGCCGCCCGGTTCGGTAATCCACCTGGTTGACCAGCACCACCGCCACGTCCTCGTCGACGAGATCGAGCAACTCCGGCCCGTCCACGCCCTCGAGGCGCAGCCCCAGGTCGGGCCGCGTGGCGAGAACGCCCTCGGCCACGTAGAGATCGGTCGGAAAGCTGCCACCCTCCGCCACGATCACCCGCCGGTCGGGCCGCAGGCTCAGCCCCGCATGCAGCGCCTTGTAGAGATTGAGCGAGGTTGTGTCGGTCACCACGACCTCGCCCGCGCCCGCCCCGATCAGCGGCGCCAGCATGTCGCCGAGGCGTGTCGGGAGATCGAACCATCCCGCGCTGTTCCAGCTGCCGATCAGCCCGTCCGCCCATTCGCGCCGCGCCGCCTCGTCGAGCGCCTCCAGCGCCGCCAGCGGCGCCGGGCCGAGCGAATTGCCGTCGAGATAGATCGTGCCGGGCGGCAGGTGGAACCTCTCGCGGAAGCCGGCCAGCGGGTCGGCGGCATCGGCCACCTCCGCATCGGCGAGCGCGGCGGCCCAGAAGGCGTCATCGGTCATCGCAGGATCCTCCCAGGCCAATGACCGGAGATTTGCACCTCGCGTCGGCCGCGGCAAGTCGTGGCGCGCGCAGTGCAATTCGCTTGACGCTCAGGTCGGCGCTGCCTAAAACGCGCCGGTGATGCGGTGGAAAGGCGCCTGCGGCGTTCCCATATCCTGCCGGTATCGCACAGCGCGGTTGTAGCTCAGTCGGTTAGAGTGCCGGCCTGTCACGCCGGAGGTCGCGGGTTCGAG
>NZ_DAIUBO010000170.1:0-8616 GCF_036846665.1 Amaricoccus sp.
CAAGCTGCTCATCAACGAACCCGCGCTCGACAAGCTGCAGGCGCTGCGCGACCGGTTGGGCAAGCCGTTGATCGTCCGCTCTGCCTATCGCAGCCCCGAGCACAACCGCGCCGTTGGTGGTGCTACCCGGTCGAAGCATCTCGACGGCGCGGCCTTTGACATCGCCATGGCGAACCACGACCCGGTGGCCTTCGAGGCGGCAGCGCGCGAGGTCGGGTTCCTCGGCTTCGGCTTCTACCCGCGCTCGGGCTTCATGCACGTCGACGTCGGCCCCGCGCGCCAGTGGGGCGAGCGGTTTCCGGTCCGGGCGACGGCATTTGCAGCCGAGACGCCGCCTGCGCGCGAAGTGCTGGCCGACAGCCGCACCATGAAGGGTGGTGGCGCGGCAGGCGTGGCGACGCTGGGCGCAGCTGGGGTCGAGGTGGCGCAGAGCGTCCTGGCGGAGACCCAATCCGCAATCCTGCCGATTGTGCCGTATCTCGACACCCTGCGATGGGTATTCATCGCCGTCGCGCTCGGCGGCATCGCGGTCACCATCTACGCTCGCCTTGACGACTGGAAGCGGGGGCGGCGGTGATCGGCGGGTTCATTGCCACGCTCTCCGGATCGGCATGGGCGCGCGCGGCGCTCCGCTACGGCGTCATCGTCCTGGCGATCCTGTCGTTCCTGTTGGCCCAGCGCCGCTCTGGCGAACGCGCCGGGCGTCTGGCCGAGCAGATCGAGACAGCTCACGCGCGCCACGACGGATGTTCAAGGCGGCGCTTCCTTCTAATGCCCTTTCTGACCTTTCATCTGTATGGGCGGCGCACGGAAACCGAGCTGCTAAAACCAAGGTCGAAACGACTACTCCGAGATCACCTTGTGCGTTTCGTTGAATTCATCGCGAAATTTCACGATCTCGTCGACCGATACCGGCAGATAGTTCCGGAACAGTGCGTTCCAGTTCGCTGGCGCCGCGACGTTGTTGATCGCGTCCGCGCCGCCGTTGACGGTGATTGTGACCGTCCCGTCGTCGTTGATCGTTGCAGTGCGGCTGTTGACGACGAAGGGATCGGTCTCAACCCAGCCATCGGCGTTGTAGAAGGTCAGTGACCAGTAGCCGGCATCGTCATAGCGAAGGTCGGGCGGCTCGAAGGTGACGCTGGCCGTCTCGCCACCTGCCGCGCCCTCATCGCCTGGAAGCACGACGAAGTAGAAGGCGTGCTGGGCTGGCAGACCGCCCCATCCGGCGAGATTGGTCAGCTGGAACTGCGGTTCGGAAATGTCGTCGATATCGTCGACGAAGCCCTCTTCGATGACCACTTCCGTCGGTGCGCGCCGGATCAGGTCACTACGCAACGTGTTGAAGCTGGCGAGATCGTACTGCACGTCGGGCTCGTAGGGCGCATCCGACCCGGCGGTGATGGTCACAGCGTCCTGCCGCTGACGCATCTCGTCCATCCCGGCCTCGGTCCGGTCCCGGGGCTGGGTCCGCATGAAGAGATAGACATGATTGCCGTAAGTGACGTCGTCGGGGCCGATCTCGAGCGTATCGCCGGGATAGGCGACGCCGATCGTGACGGAGTTCTCGTCCAGCACCTGCACGAGGTGCAGAAGGTCGTAGTCGGGCACCTCGATGGTCAGGCCCTCGCTGACATCCCAGACCCCGTAGGAATAGACCAGGTCGAAATTCGACCGGATCACGGTCTGATCGTCGAGGTCGATCCCCTCGCGTTCGTGCCTGAACGTGTTGGGACCGGTGGTGATGGTCTCCGCCGCGAGATACTTGGCGGTTTCCGCGCGCACCACGTTCTCCATGGTCACCGGCTCCCCGCCGTCTTCGCTGAACGCGGGGCTGGATGGCAGGGCGACGCCGTTTTCGCCGACCCCCGTGTCAACTGCGCCGCCCTGCGCCAAGGCCGGTGACGGGGCGGTTGCGACCCCCAACGCGGCGGCCATTGTCATGCTCAACATAAGTCGCTTCATGTCATTTCCTTTCGCGGTGGTCGCCCGGCTCTGCGATCACTCTGCCTTCTCGATGTCGCCCGGTTTCCAGCTTCCGTTCAGTGCTGGTTCCGAGGGCGCATAGAGGCGCAGGATCGCGAAGAAGCCGCGGTCCGGCGCCGTCGCGAGCCAGTTGGACTCCTGTCCGTCCGGCGCCTCGGGGCCGATATGGAGCGTGGTGCTGCCGTCGTCATTCTGAGCCGGCTCGTCGAGCTTTCCGAGCGAGGGGAAGGGCTGCCCGTTGTCGAGACCCGAGGCGTTCTCGGCCTCGTAAAGCGTCACCGACCAGAACAGCTCCGCCGGGATATCCGGCGGCAGGTCGAGCGTGTAGCTCTGGTCCCCGACCAGCGGGTCGCCATCGGCATCCTCGAACCCGATCATGTAGTACGCCCCCTTTCCGGGAGTCATCGACACCATGCCGGGGCTGATCGAGAAATAGTCGGTGAAGAACCATGCCCGCGCGTCGAGATCGCGGTAGCCCGCCTCCGTCGACATCCAGTCCAGGCCGACCGGCACGTCGGGCCAGCGCGCCGAGACGTTGTTGACCGGGTTCAGCCATTGCCGATCTTCAAAAACGCGGAAATCGGCACCATCGAGCCCGTGTTGAAACCCGATCACGCGGCTGGTCTTGTAGCCCGTCTGCGCGGCCGCATCCAGGATCACGCGGGTTTCATCGTCGGGGGAGAAATCCCGGTCGGCGGCGATGTCGAGACCTTCCAGCATGCCCAGCCAGTCCGGCCCGGCGAGGTTTTCGCCTTCCGTGTCGACAAGATACTTGAGCTGGTCGAAGGCGGTGGCGTCGGCGCGCGGGAGCATGTTGTAAGAGCCCCCCGCAGCGTCCGGAAACTCCATCGGCTTCGCGCTGTCCTTCTGGCCCAGCGGGTAGATCACCGATTGTTTCAGCAGCTCCGTCGCAGGCGCGATGTTGTCGAGCGACTGGTAGAAGGACCGCAGGAAGAAGAAGACGTTGTTGGTGCCCGAGCGGTATACATAGTGATCTTCGGGCGCCTCGCCGTCCCAGCCCGGCGGCACGATCAGGAAGTTCCCGCCTTCGCCACCATCCGGTCCGGGCAGGCCGAGATCGCCGAAATATTCCCCGCCATCGACCGGGATCGGGCGTTGCCAGGCGTCGAGGATGATCCCCTGCAGCCCCGGCGGCGCTTCGAAGACCAGCGGGCCGGATTCGCCCAGATCGGCAAAGACCATGGCGTAGATCAGGTCCGAGTTCGGCGTGGTGATCCTGGTCTGCGCATCCAGCCGCTCGGTCCAGATCGGCATGATGTTGTAGCCGGTGCCGAACGCCTCGGCCGCGCCGTCGCGCATGCCCATGGTGTTCAGCAGCGGCATCGCCCAGAGATAGGTCTGCGTGGCGCGCTGGAAGGTCAGTTCCTCCATCAGCGTCTGCGCGGTGTCCTCGGTGGGACGGTTGTTCTCGAACGGCAGGTTGGCGAGGCCCTGAATGCGTTCGGATTGCGCCGTGGCCATACCGGCGATCGCGGCAAATGCACCGCTCCAAACCGCTACCTTGAGGAGGTGTTGCATCATCAGTCTCCCTTGACTGGGTTCGGGGTGACCCGCCGAGCGATCCGACGGGCCCGGTCATCATTCGACGCGTTGGAAATCCTCCAGCCTGAAGCTCTTGTCGAAGAAGGCTTCCTCGGGCGCGTAGAGACGGAAATAGACGAACCAGCCATCATCTCCGACGGTCCTGAAGTGGTTGCTCTCCATCCCCTCGGGCGCGTCGGGGCCGAAATAGAGGTCCACGCTGCCGTCCTCGTTGACCTGCAGGCTCTCGGTCCGGCTGCCCTTTGTGACGTCCGCGATCTCGATGCCGCCATTGTCATAGGGGCGGCGCGTTTCCTCGCTGTAGAGCGTGACCGACCAGAACTGGCCCACCGGCACATCGGCCGGAACATGCAGCGTGTAGTTGCGGTCGGCGCGGAGCATGTCGCCGTTCTGGTCGCGCTTGGAGGTCATGTAGACCTGACCTTCGCCGGGCTGGGGATTGACCATGCCCTCGGTCGAGGCGACGGCCTCATAGAACCATGTCGCGCGTTCGTCGATCTGCTGGATCGTGTCCGTTTCCTGCGCGACCTGGAAATCGAAGCTCTTGTACCAGGAGGTGCCTTCCCACCACACCTCGGCGTAGCGCGGGTTCACCTGCAGGTTGCGGGCCATCAGCTCCCCGAGCGCCGCGCCTTTCGTCAGGATCTCCTGCTGCCGGTCCGTCGGGGCGAAGTCCTGTCCCTTGACGATCCCGAGAGGGGCAATCATCGCCATCCAGGGCTTGTCGATCTCGCGAATGGGCTCTTCGTTGACGATGGCGGCGAGCTTTTCCCAGTAGGCAAGGCCGCGCGGTGCCGTCGCGCTCCATTCCACGTCCTTGCCCTTGATGAAGTCGCTCGTGCTGGTCTCACCGGTCGGGCCCATCGCGTAGTCCGAGACGAAGGTGTCGTAAAAGGCCGGGTCCGGGTCGAGGATACGGATGCCGACCAACACGTTGTTCGTGGCGCTCTGGTAGACGTAAACGCCGTCCGCCTCGTAGTCGGCGGGATCCTCCTCGGGTCCGACGACGATATAGGTCGCGCCTTCGCCCTTGTCCGGCCCGGTCAGGCCAAGATCGAAGACGGGTCGCTGCCACATGTCCAGAACACCACCCGCCGTCTGGCCCGCTGGATAGTCGATCTGCACCGGTCCATCCGACAGGTCGGTGAAGTTGAAGATGTAGGGCGTCGTCAGGTTGGCGGTGACAATGCCGCGCTTTTCCTTGAGCGTTTCCAGCACCGCGAAGGTGCCCGGCGCGTCCGTCCCGAAGGCTTCGCCCTGGGCGTCGCGCCAGGTGGTCATGCTGACGAGCGGCGTGGACCAGATGTAGAGCTGCGCGGCGCGCTGAAGGTCCATCGCGTCGAAGAGCATCTGCGAGTCTTCTTCGCCGAAGTAGGAATCCTCCAGCTCGACCCTGCCATAGGGGGTGGCGATTGTTTCGTCGCCGCTGAGTGTGGCCTGGTCCAGCGGAACGGCATCTTGCGCCATGGCTGCGAGCGAGGTGGTGCAGAGCAGCGCGGCGCCAGTGATCAATCTGATTGGGAATTCCGTCATGAGTTCCTCCCTTCCGGTCAGAATTGGAAATTGAGGCCGCCAAAGATGCCCCATTCGGGTTGGCCGTCGCCCTCGGTCGCGACCGAGTATTGTGGCTCGACAAAGGCGTTGACCGTCGCAAAATCCGTCTGGAACACTTTTCCGACGCCCAATCCGATCGGGACGGCGTAGTTGTCGGTCTCGAAATCGTAGGTCCAGGTCCCTGTGGATCGCAGGTACCAACCTTGTCCGAGTTGGTAGAACCCGAAGGGCTGGAAGGCGCCAATGTTCACGTCGGCACGGTCGTCATCGCCCGCGACGCTGGCTTGCCATGTCAGCAGATAGCCCCATTGGAACTGTCGGCTCGTCGCATTGAAAAGCACGTTGGCGAAGCCGAGCGACCATTTCTCGGATCCGATGGCATCATCGGTTGCGGTGGGGAGCGTGACCTGCGGCCCGACGCCGAAGCTGATCGCCGGATTCCCGGTGTCGAAGAGATAGGCGGCGAAAACGTTGAAATCGCCGATCCCCGTTGTGTCGCCCCCTCCCGCTTCGGGGAAGGTGTTCACCGGCAGGGTCGCGCGCATCAGCCATTGGCCGCCGAAGGCGGAAAACGGTTGCGCATAGCGCAGGAAGAGCTGGTTGGCGTCGCGGTCCGTCCCGGAAAGCTCGCCCGTATACTGGTTCTGGAAGTTGAGCGCCTTGGTGTTGGCGAGCGGGTTGTTTGCCTGCGCCGCCGAATCGCTCTGGGCTGCGGCCGGACCGGCCATCAGTATCGTCGCGATCACGGCCTTACCAATTGTCCACTGCGCCACGGTCCACCTCCTTTGCCGCGTCCTCCCCTCGCGGGCCGAACCTGCCTCTACGGTAACAGTGCGCTCCGCCCTGCCGTCTACGTAGATCGTGCCAATCCGCCTACATCCATTCGGTTTGGCGCGACCTGCTACGGGCAGTTGCGAGTGTCATGCTCGGCTTCTCGCCGAAAAGCTCCCTGTACCTGACGGCGAGACGGCCGGGGTCGCTGCCGGCGCCCCAGCGCGCGGCCGCGTCGCCGATCGTGCAGATCACTCCACGCCGAGACACCAGATCGCGTCGTACGCGGTGAAGGCGCGCACGACGAACATAGCCCTGCGGGGTCTCCTCGAGGATATCCTTGAAGGCCCGGTGCAACGTTCGCGCCGAGGCGCCAGTCGCGAGCACGAGATTCGACATGCGGATCGGCGCTGCGAGGTTCTCGTGGATATACTCCCGCGCCTGGCGGACGATCCCCGCCTTCCTGCTCGAGCGGAACGTGTCGCTCGTCGATGAGGAGCACGCGAAACGGCCGATGAGCAGGCGCAGGGTCGCCGAGTCGAGCCCGGGTCGGACCGCATGAGACGCCGACTGGTGGATCAGGGCGACCTGCCGCCTGATCTCTTCCAAATCCGGCGACGGGATCGTGGCGCGGCGGATAATGGCCCTGCCAGGCGTGCCGTAATCGCCCCAGTGGCCGGATCCCGCGACCTCGCTTCGCAGGCGGTCTTCGGTGAGAGTTGCGGCTACATAGGCAGAGCGCCCCGCGAAGATCGCGTCGAGCTCGCCCCTGGGCATGACGATGACGGCTTCGCCCACCTTGGCTTCGTCAAGCCACAGGCGTGATCCGGACCCGAGGGTCAAACACAGCATCAGGGTCACCGCGTCCTCGGCCAGCGCCCCGCGCAGGTCGACCTTGCCGTCAATCAAGCCGGTGCTGAAAACGATGCCGCGACTGGCGCGAAAGGCGAGGCTGCCGCTGGGAGGCGGCCCCGCCATCTGCATCGCCTCCAGATCTGCGCCGAGAACGGCGTTGCGCAGGTCCTCTATTCGCCGGACCGGGAACCGCCGCCACGCCTCGCAACTCGAACTGGCCGCCGGCTCCAACGCCAAATCGACAGTCTCCCCGCTAGTGTCAGGACCAGAATGCGGCTGGAACGAGGAGCGGTCTGTGCAGTTCGTGCCAAAATCCTATGGCCCCGGCGCGCGTGCCGCCTGAAGGGTCTCGCTCGGCTTCTCGCCGAAGAGGTCGCGGTACGCGCCCGCCATACGACCGAGATCGCTCATTTCCCACTCGTTCGCGATAAGCGCGATCGTGCAGACGCGTTCGGGAGCGTCGGCGAGGTCGCGCCGGATGCGATGCAGGCGCAGCCGTCGCACGTAGCTTCGCGGCGTCTCGTCCAGGATCTCCGCAAAAGCCCGGAAGAGCGTCCGCCGGGACGCGCCGGCCGCCGAGGCGAGCGCGTCGGCCGAGATGGGCTCCGACAGGTGCTCGGCGATGTAGGCGCGGGCCCGTCGGACGATGCGGCCATGACTGCCAGGGCGCGTCCCGACATTCATCGCGCGCGGGGGCCGTGCGAGGTGGCAGAGGACGGCATGGAGCATGGCTCGCGCTGGATCGCCGGGAACGGGATGGCCGCCGTGAACGGACCGGAATTGCTCGCGCAGCCGGGTCGGAATCGTCGGCGCCACCTTGCGCGGATGGACGCCGGTGCCCCCAAGCGTCCGCTCATCGAGAGCGAGGTCGAGCTGTGCCGCCTCCGCCTCCAGCCGATCCGCCGTCAATGTCACGGTCGCGTAGAGCGATCCAGGCGCATAGATCGAGTCGTGCTCGTCGCCCGGAAGGTAGACGCCGACATTCCCGGTTCCGACCTCGCTCAGCCAGTGCCGGGTCCCGGTGGGCAGATCGATACCGATCCCGATCGTGACCCGATCGCCCGAGAGTGGCCCGTTGAGCGCAACCCGTCCACCGACATACCCGGAGGTGAAGACCATTCCGTCGCGTTCGGCGAAGGCGATGCCACCGGAAAGATTTCCTCGCGATAGCTGCGTGGCGTCGAGGCCGGCGCCAAGCACCGCATCACGCAGATCCTCGATCCGGGCAATCGGAACAGTGGTCCAGTCTATGGTGGCGTCTGACGAAAGCATGATCCCGAACTTCGTGAATTCTCCACGAACATAGCGGGTTATGCAGAACATTGCATCACACGAACCTGCGTGCCGTCTTGCTGGATGCTCGAGGCATGAACACAAGACGGTCGGGAAAGGCTAGCCGCGGAGGCGAAAGTTGCGATCAGCCGCAACCATTTCGGCGTACAGGCCAGGATCGGCGCGCTCGCCGTTCGCATAGTGGTGCTTGCCGTCAATCTCGAGGACGATCCTCTGTCGGCCCGGCAATCAACAGATCGGTCGGATCCACCAATCTCATTCCTGTCGCCTTTGCGAGGAGGATCCAGCAGGTTGCCTCGGTGACCGGCAGTTTCCACGGTAGACCCACCGATCTGCTTTCAATGAATGTCACAATGGATGTCCGAGAGATCTGAATAGGCGGGAGCTCGCACGCTCCGCTATCCAGGCGGGACGGCCTTGGAACTGCTGCCGCAGATCATGGTCGTGGAGCCTGTCGTCCGAACGACAAGAACGCGCGATGAAGTTTGGGCGTGCCGGAGTAGCCCCGTCTCCGACACGCCCCTGAATGAACGCAGCCGCATGCGCGGCCGCGCGGCCGGCGAAAACTCGAGCCGGCCTGGTGGGCTCCGAGCG
>NZ_DAIUBO010000171.1:0-8594 GCF_036846665.1 Amaricoccus sp.
TAGAGCGAGGCGAGCCCGTCGAAGGGCAGGTAGAGCAGGAGCGCCAGCCCCTGCAGCACCGAGCCGAGCAGCAGCGTCCGCACCCCGCCGATCCAGTCCGCCAGCAGGCCCGAGGCCAGCCGGCTGACGATGCCTGCCGCCAGCATCAAGGAGAGCATCTCCGCGCCGACGGCGACCCCGTAGCCGAGATCGGCGCAATAGGCGACGATATGGACCTGCGGCATCGACATGGCGACGCAGCAGCCGATCCCGGCCAGCGCCAGCAGCCATTGCAGCGTCGCGGGGCTAAAGCCCGCCGCCATCGGCTGGGCGGGGCCGCCCGGTGCCCCGGAAGCCATCGCCGCCACCGGCAGTCGCCGCCGCAGCATGAGCGCCAGCGGAACGATGACCGCGAGGCAGATGACGGCGATGACGAGATAGGCCGCCCGCCAGCCGTCCTCCGCGAGAATGCCGCGCAGGCCGAGCGGCCAGATCGCGCCGGCGAGGTAATTGCCGCAGGCGGCGGTGGCCACCGCGATGCCGCGCCGCCGCCGGAACCAGTGCGAGACATCGGCAAGCAGCGGCCCGAACCCCGCCGAAGTGCCGACGCCGATGAGCAACCCCTGGGCCAGGGTGAAGTCCCAGATGTTGCGGCTGACCGCCGCCAGCCCGAAGCCGGCGGCGAGCGCCACCGCCGCCGCGGTCAGCACCACGGCGATGCCGAAGCGGTCGACGAAGCGTCCGAGCCAGAAGTTTCCCGCCGCGAAGCCGAGCATCGTGGCGGTATAGGGCAGCGAGGCATCGGCCCGGCCGACGCCGAATTCGGCCTGCACCGCCGGCAGCACCAGAATCACCGCCCACATGCCCACGCTCGCCACCGTGGCCGCGAGGACGGAGACCGCGAGCCGGAGCCAGGCATAGCGCCCGTCGAGATGCGGGTCGGCGATGGTCGTCATGGTTCGGTCCAGGGATCGGATGCGCTGGAAGCGGATCCTATTCCTCGCCCCCGGCTTCCGCCAGCACCTCCGAACCGTCGGCTCAGGCCGGCTCGGGACCCGCCGGCGCCTCGCGCGGCACGAGGGCGTGCTGATCGAGCAGGTAGCGGTCGAAGAGCGGCAGGCTCGCACCCCCGAGCGCCCGGGCGCTCGGCCCGATGCTCCCGGCCCGCAGCGCCGGCGGCTTGATCCCGGAGAGATCGAGCCCCGACAATTCCGCCGCGACGCGCGCCACGAGCCGATCCCGCACCGCCTCGGGCATCGCCCCGTCGATCACCGCGGCTTCGAAATCGATGATCGCGACGGCGGCGGCGACTGCATGGGCGATGCCCTGCGCCGCGCCCGCGATCCAGGCTTCCAGCTGCGGCTCGAACGGCGCCCAGTCCGCCCCGGCGTCATAGAGCGCCTCCACCGGCAGCCCCGCCTCGACGACCCGGCGCTCGAGCAGCACCAGCGAGGCCCGGTCGATGAGCTGCGCCGTGCCGCCCCGGCCGTCGGGAACCGGCATCGACCCCAGGGCGGCGGCATTGCCGGTCCGCCCGGTGAAGAGGCTCCCGTTCAGCACCAGCCCGCCGCCGACGAAGGCGCCGACGAAGAAATGGATGTAGTCCAGCAAGCCGGAATGCGCCCCGAAGGCGAGCTCGGCGCCACAGGCGGCCGTCGCGTCGTTCTGCAGATAGACCGGATAGGGCAGCAGGGCGGCGAGCTCGCCCCGGATGTCGGCGTGGCGCCAGGCGCCCATGGCCTCCGCCGGGGCGCCGATCTCCTCCGCCCAGTTCCACAATTCGAACGGCACGGCGATGCCGAGGCCCGCGATCCGCTCCGGATCGATCCCCGGCGTCGCCGCGCAGCGCCCGACCTCCGCGCGGATCGCCGCGACGATCTCGCAGGGGTCGGGGAAGGCATGGGGGCGCATCATGCGATGGCGGATCGCGCCCACGAAATCCACCAGCACCACCTCGAGGCTGCGCCGCCCGACCTTCGCGCCGATGAAATAGGCGCCGTCGGGATCGAGCGACAGCGGCACCAGCGGCTGGCCGACACGGCCCCGCCGCGGCGCCTCGCGGCGCAGCAGCCGATCCGCCTCGAGCTGGCGCATGATGACCGAGACGGTCTGCGTCGAGAGGCCGGTCGATCGCGCGATCTCGGTCTTGGACAGGGCCCCGTTGCGGCGCACCAGGGACAGGACGAGCCGCTCGTTATGCGCCCGCATCCCGGCCTGATTCGTGCCCCGCTGAACGGCCACGCCCAGTCTCCATTCGCCATGCCCTACATCCTGCTTAGCAGAAAAAATCACTCGGAGTGATTTATTTTTTGACAGCGGATCCGGAATCTGGTTTTCTGAGCGAACCGGACGGGGAAATGCGCCGGTGGGGAACATTCTTGGGAGGATGAATTCATGAGAATGCGCGTGATGCGCCGTGCCCTCTGGGCTGCCGCGGCTCTTGGAGCCTTGTCGGCTCCGGCAATGGCCCAGGACATCTCGGCCTGCCTGATCACCAAGACCGACTCGAACCCGTTCTTCGTGAAGATGCGCGAAGGTGCGGAAGCCAAGGCGGCCGAGCTCGGCATCGAGCTCAAGAGCTACGCCGGCCGTATCGACGGCGACAACGAGAGCCAGGTGGCGGCCATCGAGACCTGCATCGCCGACGGCGCGAGCGGCATCCTGATCACGCCGTCGAACACTTCGGCGATCGTGCCCTCGGTGCAGCAGGCGCGCGATGCGGGCATCCTGGTGATCGCCCTCGACACGCCGCTCGATCCGCCCGACGCGGCCGACGCCACCTTCGCCACCGACAACTTCAGGGCGGGCGAGCTGATCGGCAAATGGGCGGCCGCCAAGCTCGGCGACGCGGCAGCGGATGCCAAGATCGCCTTCCTCGACCTCGACGTCAGCCAGCCGACCGTGGACGTGCTGCGCGACCAGGGCTTCATGACCGGCTTCGGCATCGACACCAAGGATCCGAACGTGATCGGCGACGAGGACGATCCCCGCATCGTCGGGCATGATGTCACGGCCGGCGCCAGCGACGGCGGCACCAAGGCGATGGAGAACCTGCTGATCCAGGATCCCGACATCAACGTGGTCTACGCCATCAACGAACCGGCAGCGGCCGGCGGCTACGAGGCGCTCAAGGCGATGGGCCGCGAGGGCGACGTGCTGGTGGTCGCGGTCGACGGGGGCTGCCCGGGCGTGCAGAACATCGCCGACGGCGTGATCGGCGCGACCTCGCAGCAGTACCCGCTGAACATGGCGGCGCTCGGCATGGAGGCGATCAAGAAATTCGCCGACACCGGGGAGAAGCCCGAGCTGACGGAGGGCAAGACCTTCCTCGACACCGGCACGCAGCTGATCACCGCCGAGCCGGTCGAGGGCGTCGAATCGATCTCGGTCGAGGAAGGCCTGGAACTCTGCTGGGGCTGACCTGACCGACATCCGGCAGGCGTGAATGGCACCGGGGGCGGCGGGCGCGCCGTCCCCCTCCCGCAACAAGCCCAGAGGAGGAAAGCCAATGGCCTCGGGAGGCACCGACTCCTACGAATCGGCGGTCAACAAGAACGAGACCGTCGCGCAGTTCGAAGACACCCGGAAATCGCTGGGACACAGGATACAGCACTGGCTGCATCAGACGCCGTCCGCCGTCCCCATGATCGTGCTGCTGGCGTCGGTGATCTTGTTCGGGCTGGCGGCCGACAATTTCTTCCGGGCCGGGGTGCTGACCCTGATCCTTCAGCAGATCGCCGTCGTCGGCATCCTCGGCTGTGCCCAATCCATCGTGATCCTCACCGCGGGCATCGACCTCTCGGTCGGCGCGATGGCGGTCTTCACCTCGGTGATCATGGGCCAGTTCACCTTCCGCTACGGGATCCCCGCGCCGATCTCCATCCTCGTCGGCCTCGGGGCAGGCACGCTGATGGGCATGGCCAACGGCGCGCTGGTCGCCTACGTGAGGCTGCCGCCATTCATCGTGACGCTCGGCACCTGGCAGATCATCCTCGCCGCGAACTTCCTCTATTCGCAGAACGAGACGATCCGCAGTCAGGACATCGCCGCCGAGGCGCCCATGCTGCAGCTCTTCGGCGCCACCTTCCGCGTCGGCGGGACGACGGTGACGCTTGGGGTGATTCTTCTGGTGCTTGTGGTCCTGATCATGTCCTACGTCCTGCGGCACACGGCCTGGGGGCGACATGTCTATGCCGTGGGCGACGACGCGGAGGCGGCCGCGCTGTCGGGCGTCCAGGTCAAGAAGATGCTTGTTCAGGTCTATGCGCTTGCCGGCTTCTTCTGCGCGCTCGCCGGCTGGGTGATGATCGGGCGCTACGGATCGGTGTCGCCGGCGGCGGCCACCGGGCAGATCGGCAATATCCAGTCGATCACCGCGGTGGTGATCGGGGGCATCTCGCTCTTCGGCGGGCGCGGCTCGATCCTCGGCATGTTCTTCGGTGCGCTGATCGTGGGCGTGTTCGAACTGGGCCTGCGCCTGCTCGGAACCGACCCGCAATGGACCTACCTGCTCATCGGCGTGCTCATCATCGGCGCCGTGGCTGTCGACCAGTGGATCAGAAAGGTGTCAGCATGACCGAGCCAATCCTCATGGGGCGCAACCTCGTCAAGCGCTACGGCAAGGTGACCGCGCTCGACCATTGCGACTTCGACCTGATGCCGGGCGAGATCCTGGCGGTGATCGGAGACAACGGCGCCGGCAAGAGCTCGCTGATCAAGGCGGTCTCCGGCGCGGTGATCCCCGACGAGGGCGAGATTTGGCTGGAGGGCAAGAAGATCCAGTTCAGCTCGCCGCTCGAGGCCCGCGGCGCCGGCATCGAGACCGTCTACCAGACGCTCGCCATGTCGCCGGCGCTCTCGATCGCCGACAACATGTTCATGGGGCGCGAGATCCGTCGCCCCGGGTTCATGGGCGAGTGGCTCCGCATGCTCGACCGTCCGGCGATGGAGAAATTCGCCCGCGACAAGCTCAACGAGCTGGGGTTGATGACGATCCAGAACATCAACCAGGCGGTGGAGACGCTCTCGGGCGGGCAGCGCCAGGGCGTGGCGGTGGCACGCGCGGCCGCCTTCGGCTCGAAGGTGGTGATCCTCGACGAGCCCACGGCGGCGCTCGGCGTCAAGGAAAGCCGCAAGGTGCTGGAGCTGATCCAGGACGTGCGCTCGCGCGGCATGCCGATCATCCTTATCAGCCACAACATGCCGCATGTCTTCGAGGTCGCCGACCGCATCCACGTGCATCGGCTCGGCAAGCGGCTCTGCGTCATCGATCCCAAGGACTACACGATGTCCGACGCCGTGGCCTTCATGACCGGCGCGAAGGCCCCGCCCGAGGAGGCCGCCGCCGCGTGAGCCCGGGGCTGGCGGAGCTCGCGGAGGATATCGGGAGCAGGGTCCGCGGCGATCGCCGCCTGGTGGTGGCGATCGCCGGCGCGCCGGGATCGGGCAAGTCCTCCCTCGCGGAGGCGCTCGTCGCGGGACTCGGGAGGGAAGGGCGGCCCGGCGCCGTCCTCGTGCCCATGGACGGGTTCCATTTCGACGATGCGGTGCTCGAGGCGCGCGGTCTCAAGGCGCGCAAGGGGGCACCGGAAACCTTCGACGTCGCCGGATTCGCCGTGCTGCTGCAACGCATCCGCTCGGGCGAGGACGCGATCGCGATTCCGGTCTTCGACCGGAGCCTCGAAATTGCGCGGGCCGGGGCGCGAATCGTGCGGGCGGACCAGCCGATCGTCGTGGTGGAGGGCAACTACCTCCTGCTCGACCGTTCGCCCTGGGATACGCTCGCTCCGTATTTCGATCGGACGATCTTCATCGACGTGCCCGAGGCCGTGCTGCGCGAGCGCCTGATCCGGCGCTGGCTCGACCTCGGATTCGATCCCGAAGCCGCGCGCGCCCGGGCGGAGGGAAACGACCTCGTCAACGCCCGCCTGGTCGTGAGCACGAGCCGGGCGCCCGATCGCGTCTGGCGGCCGGCGGGCTGACCCGCGCCGGCGAATCGTTCGGACCGGGTCCCGGCCCTCGCCCTCCGGGCCGGACCGCAAAAAACCGGTATCCGCCATTCCAGGCATCGGTGCAGCCGGAACGCCGGATCGGCATTGCTCCTGCCACTCCAGCGGCTTGCGACCCGGACATGAGACGGCGGCTCCACGGACGGGTGGGCAGATCGGCAACACTCGGCAACCGTGATTCGGAATATCGGTTGATTCTTCCCGAACGGCTCTGGAATACTGCCAAGGCTGGAACGCCGACGTTCCGAATTCCGCGGTGCGTGCGACGATTTCATTGAGTGATGCGCGTCCGGCACCGGAGACCCCGAACCGGTGAGGTTCGGCAAGTGCGTTTTGGCGGGTGCCCGGTGCTCGAAAACCCGCCATTACGGTGGCCCCGCTGACCTTTGAATGAGGGGTGGGGTAGGTCGCCGGGGCCCCGTGATCTCCATCGTGGCGGATCACGGGGTCATTAACATCCAAGCCCCGATCCCGCGCAACCTCACATTTCGCGCCCGTCGCTCAGGCCCCGGATTCCGCCGTTTCCTGGCGGCTCCGGGGGGGCGCCGTTTCCGCTGCGTTCATCGCCCGCTTGGTCCGAGGAAACAGATATTTGCGTGCCGAAGTGCCTGTTGGGTCGCAGCTTGGCCGCGGGTCCGGCGGGGGTAGGCGGGAAATCGCCGACCCCCGGGCGCCGGGCCCCGGATCGCGTCGCGACGGCCGGGTGGCCCGCGTCCGCGGCCGTCCCACGCGCCCCGCGGGAATCAGATGCCCCAATTCTCGCGTGCCGCCCATCCCTCGGTACCGAAAGTTGCGCCGGTATCGCGCCCGCGCTTTACTCCGAAGAAATCCTCTGTCACCAAAGCGCACAGGATGGCGCGCAGTGAACGGGGCCATCGCCAGCGCGTAGCGGCAGTCGGGGGGAAATGCGTGAGCGAACGGATACGTGCAGTTTTGCTGCCGGCCGGCATCCGCGGTCCCGAAGACCCTTGCCGCCGGAACTGAACTTCGCCCGAAGCATGGGAGCTCGCAGTTATGGATGAACGGACTCAAGACATCGACCCGGTGGAAACACGGGAGTGGCTTGACGCGCTGGAAGACGTTATCAACAGGGACGGCACCGAGCGTGCGCATTTCCTGCTCGACAAGAGCGTGGCGGCGGCCCGGGCGAACGGGGCGAACCTGCCCTTCGGCGCGACCACGGATTACGTGAACACCATTCCGGTCGACCAGCAGCCGGCCTTCCCGGGCGACCTCGAGCTCGAATGGCGCATCCGCACCATCAACCGCTGGAACGCCATGGCGACCGTCGTGCGCCGCAACAAGATCTCCAGCGAATACGGCGGCCATATCGCGAGCTTCGCCTCGTCGGCGGTGCTCTACGACATCGGACTCAATCACTTCTGGCGCACCCGCAGCGATGCGCATGGCGGCGACCTGGTATTCTTCCAGGGCCACGCCATCCCCGGCATCTACGCGCGCTCCCTGATGGAGGGCCGGATCACCGCCGAGCGCCTCGACAACTTCCGCTCCGAGACGGGCGGCGAGGGGCTTTCGTCCTATCCGCACCCCTGGCTGATGCCGGATTACTGGCAGTTCCCGACCGTCTCGATGGGCCTCGGCCCGCTGATGGCGATCTACCAGGCGCGGTTCATGAAATACATGCACAACCGCGGGCTGATCGACATGGCCGACCGCAAGGTCTGGGCCTTCCTCGGCGACGGCGAGATGGACGAGCCCGAGAGCATGGGCGCGATCGGGCTCGCGGCGCGCGAGAATCTCGACAACCTGATCTTCGTGATCAACTGCAACCTGCAGCGCCTCGACGGCCCGGTGCGCGGCAACTCGAAGATCATCCAGGAGCTCGAGGGCGACTTCCGCGGCGCCGGCTGGAACGTCATCAAGCTGATCTGGGGCTCGGGCTGGGACGGCCTGCTCGAGAAGGACGAGAGCGGCAAGCTGCGCCAGCTGATGATGGAGACCGTCGACGGCGACTACCAGACCTTCAAGTCGCGGAGCGGCGCCTATATCCGCGAGCATTTCTTCGGCAAGTACCCCGAGACCGCGGAACTGGTGAAGGACTGGAGCGACGCCGACATCTGGGCGCTGCGCCGCGGCGGCCACGATCCGCAGAAGGTCTTCGCCGCCTTCGACCGCGCGGTGAAGACCGAAGGCCAGCCCACGGTGCTGCTCGTCAAGACCGTCAAGGGCTACGGCATGGGCGATGCCGGCGAGGGCCTGAACATCACGCACCAGCAGAAGAAGCTGGCCGAGAACCAGCTGGTGGCCTTCCGCGACCGCTTCAAGATCCCGGTCGACGACAAGGAGATCGCCAAGGCGCCCTATGTGACGCTCGGCAATGAGCAGAAGGACTATATCCTCAAGCAGCGCGAAGCGCTCGGCGGGCCCTTCCCGCTGCGCCGGCACGACAACGAGCCGCTCCAGATCCCGTCGCTCTCGGCCTTCGACGCGGTGCTGAAGGACACCGGCGACCGTCAGGTCTCGACGACCATGGCCTTCGTCCGGGTGCTGAACACGCTCATCCGCGACAAGAACATCGGCAAGCAGGTCGTTCCGATCGTTCCGGACGAGAGCCGCACCTTCGGCATGGAGGGCATGTTCCGCCAG
>NZ_DAIUBO010000172.1:0-8568 GCF_036846665.1 Amaricoccus sp.
GCCCGGCGGGCACCGCCGGGCAGCGCCCGCCCCGCCCCCAGGCGGGCGCTTCGCTTCCGCCCGGGCCGGGCGCTGCCCTCGTCTTGTGGCGGGGCGGTCGAGGAAGGAGGAACGAATTCCTGACGTGATCGCCGTGACTCGACCGGCGGCCCGGCCTGGGCGCTGCTAGGGCGCAGGTGCGAAAGGATCGGTCCCGTAGCGCACCGCCATGAGGCAGAGCCCGTCGGGCGGGGCGACCGGGCCGCAGGCGGACCGGTCCCGCCGGGCGAGGGCCTCGGCGACGCGGCCGGGCGGCCAGGCCCCCGCCCCCACCCGTTCGAGCGTGCCGACGATGCTGCGCACCTGGTTGTGCAGGAAGGATCGCGCCCGCAGGGTGAAGCGGAACTCCCGGCCGGCCGGGCGGTCCAGCGCCTCGATCTCCAGCGCGTCGAGGGTGCGCCGCGGGCTCTGCGCCTGGCAGATCGACGAGCGGAAGGTGGTGAAATCGTGCAACCCGACGAGATGCGCCGCGGCCGCGCGCATCGCCCCGTGGTCGAGCTCGTGCCGGATGCGCCAGGCGCGGCCGCGGTCATGGACGAGCGGCGCGCGGCGCGAGATCAGGCGGTAGCGGTACTCCCGCTCCACGGCGGCGAAGCGCGCGTGGAAATCCTCGCCCACCCGCGCGACCGCGACGACCGCGACCGGCGCCGGACGCAGATGCGCGTTCAGCGCCTCGCCGAGGCGGAAGGGCGCCCAGTCCCGGGCCATCTCCAGATGCGCCACCTGGCCCAGCGCATGCACCCCCGCATCGGTGCGCCCGGCCCCGTAGACCGCCGGCCCGCCGGGATCGAGGCGGCGCGCGGCCGCTTCGAGCGCGCCCTGCACGGAAGCGAGCCCCGGCTGCCGCTGCCAGCCGGCGAAGGGACCACCGTCGTATTCGAGCTTGAGGGCGAAACGGGCCATGCCGGTGCTCTAGCCGATGGCGCGCGAAAGGGGAAACCACCTTCGCGCCACCCTGCCCGCCACCGGCCTCCGCCGCGCTGCGGGATGGATTCGCGCGGCCGCAGCGCGCTCGGATCTATGCGAAATACGAGCAAGAAGATCGCGGCTTGGTTGTGTAACATATTCTGATTCTTGGCAAAGTTCGGCATCTGGGCTAGAATGGATGCGGAATGCCCAAGATGCCTGCCATGTTCGAGACGCATCTGCATGCCGCCCTGCACGCCCGAATCGGCCGAGGCGACCTTCGCATCACCTACCCTTCGGGCCGGGTCGAAGCCTATGGCGACGGCAGTGGCCCGGCGCTGCAGGTCCGGATCGCCGACCGGGCGGCGGTGCGGCGGATCGTGCTCGACCCGACGCTCGCGGTGCCGGAGATGTATATGGACGGCCGCCTCCTGGTCGAGCGCGGCGACATCTACGACCTGCTGGCGCTCGCCAAGCGGAACTTCGCGCCGCAGGCCGCGACGCTGGCCGCCCGGCTCCAGCATCTCCGCCGCCTGCTGACCGGCCTGCCGGCCCTGCGCGCCATCAACCCCAGGCGGGCCGAGCGCAACGTGGCGCATCACTACGATCTCGACGGCCGGCTCTACCGGCTCTTCCTCGACCCGGACATGCAGTATTCCTGCGCCTATTTCGAGCGGCCGGACATGTCGCTCGATGCCGCACAACTGGCCAAGAAGCGCCTGATCGCGGCCAAGCTGCTGGTGCGCCCCGGCGCGCGGGTGCTCGACATCGGATCGGGCTGGGGCGGGATGGCGCTCTATCTCGCGCGCGTCTGCGGCGCGCGGGTGACCGGGATCACGCTCAGCCGGGAGCAGCACGCGGTCTCGACCGGGCGCGCGGCCGAGGCGGGCGTCGCGGACCGGGTCGAGTTCCGCCTGCTCGATTATCGCGCGCTCGACGCGCGTTTCGACAACATCGTCTCGGTGGGCATGTTCGAGCATGTGGGGCTGCGCCAGTTCCCGGCGTTCTTCCGCACCGCCGCGCGATTGCTGGTGCCGGACGGGGTCATGCTGCTGCATTCCATGGCCCAGCCGAGGCCCGACGGCTACAATGCGCCCTTCATCGAGAAATACATCTTCCCCGGCGGCTACATCCCGTCGCTGTCCCAGATCCTTCCGCCCTTGGAGCGATCCGGGCTGCTGCTGCGCGACACCGAGATCCTGTCGCTGCACTATGCCGAGACCACGAGGGCGTGGCGGCAGCGGATCCATGCCAATCGCGCGCGGCTGCTGGAGCTCTATGACGAGCGCTTCCTGCGCATGTGGGACTTCTATCTCGCGGGCTCGGAAACGAGCTTCCGCTTCAACGACCTGCATGTGGTGCATCTGCAGCTCGTGCATGACCAGGCGCGGGTTCCGCTGACCCGCGGCTATATAGCCGAGGAAATGGCGCGGCTCCGATCGGAGGAGGCGCGCATTCCGGAATATGCGGCGCTGCACGAACCCGCCGAGCGGAGGGGGCAGCCGCACGGGGTCGCCGCGCAATAGGCCGCCGCGGCGCCTCTCAGCATGTTTGCAGAAGCCTCAGTGCGTCACCCGCGCCGGCCCGTCGGCAGAAGCGCGCGAGCGTGAAGGCCGAGCGGCGCGGGCAGCACCGTGGCCTGGCGATCCGCGAGGCGCATCCGCCGCGGCCAAGGGTGGCCCGACGCCGATGCGAAGCGATCACCCGGGGACCGCAGGCGATGGCGCGGATGGCGCGCCGCGCCGTCTCAATCCGCAAGCGGCAGGATCAGCGCGAACTGTGCCGTGTCGTCCGTCACCACCAGCTTCCAGTCATGCCACTGGTCGTAGCGATGCGCCTGTTCCAACTTGAACTCCTCGATGATCTCGGCGGCCGCGCGATGGGCGTCGGCCAGATCGATGGCCAACGCACCGTAGTCGTCGCGTATGAAGTTGTCGCTGTCGACGAGATGGAAGTAGTAGCGGGCGCTCATGTCGGCAGGTTGCCGGGAACCGCATAACACCGCTCGCATGATAAATTGACTGTGCCTCCCGAAAAATAGGTAGGGCCCGCCCAGAGCTACGGCATCCGATCAAGCGGCCGGCCCCTCCGCTTCCGACACGCCTGCCGGGATGGTCCCTGCGGTGCGGATCGGGGCGACGGATCGGTTCGCTCGGGCCCGGCGGGTCGGGCCGAGCTGCGCGCATCCATGGGGCGCCGCACTCGACGGCGCGCTCCGCTCGATTCGGCGCGCCGTCCATGGTGGCGTGGCTCGTCGGGGCGACCTGGTCGCCCCAATCGCCGGAGCCGTCGTGGTGGCGCGAGACGCGGGCGAGCTCGACGGAGATGCCGGCGGCGACCGCGCGCTCTACGGCCCCGTTCAGGCGGTGGGCCGCCTCGGCGACACGCCGGATGGCGCGGTCGACGGCAGCATTCTCGGGCAGGTCGACGCGGCGGCTGGCTCATTCGGCAGCGAACGGGTTCATGGTGTCGGCGTGGCCGCCCGCCTCCAGCGCGCGGTGCCCCGATCCGCGGCAAGCGCCATGTCCATGCTCCATCCGTGGTCGGGCGGACCATAGGGATGGCGATCCATGATGGGAGCTGGCATTCTCTCGGGTGCCGATGAGCGGGAGTCATGGGATGATCGAGCGCCAGCACCTCGCGATCCTGCGCGAGACCGACCGGCTCGGCAGCGTCACGGCGGCGGCCGAGGCGCTGCACCTGACCCAGTCGGCGCTCAGCCACGCGATCCGGCGGCTCGAGGCCCAGGCCGGGGTCGCGCTCTGGGAGAAGGAGGGACGCGGGCTGCGTCCGACCCAGGCCGGGCGCTACCTGATCGGTCTGGCGCAGCGGGTGCTGCCGCAGCTGGAACAGGCCGAGGCCACGCTCGCCGACTTCGCCCGCGGACAGCGCGGCATGCTCCGGATCGGCATGGAGTGCCATCCCTGCTATCGCTGGCTGCTGCGGGTGGTGGAGCCCTATCTCGCCGCCTGGCCGCAGGTCGATGTCGACGTGCGGCAGGCCTTCCAGTTCGGCGGCATCGGTGCACTGCTCGGCCACGAGATCGACCTTCTCATCACCCCCGATCCGGTGGAGCGGCCCGGGCTCGTCTACGAGCCGGTCTTCGACTACGAGATGCGGCTCGCCGTGGCCGAGGGCCACCCGCTCGCCGGCGAGGTCGCGGTGCCGGGCGACCTCACCGGCGAGGTGCTCATCACCTATCCGGTCTCGCCCGAGCGGCTCGACATCTACACGCGGTTCCTCGTTCCGGCCGGCTGCCTGCCCCGGGCGGTGAAGGTGATCGAGACGACCGACATCATGCTGCAGATGGTGGCAGCCGGCCGCGGCGTCAGCGCGCTCCCCGACTGGCTGATCGAGGAGTATCGGGCCATGCTGCCGATCCGCTCCCTCCGCCTCGGGCCGGACGGGATGGCGAAGAGCATCCACATCGGCCGGCGCGCGGGCGATGCGGCGGCCGATTATGTCGAGGGCTTCATGGCGCTGGCCGGGGCGGCCTGAGCGTCGCCGTACCGCCGATTCGCGGGGCCGAATTCGGCGATCCTTCCTGACGGGTGCTCGATCGGGTCACCTCGCCGGTGCCGCAGGCGAACTCGAGCACGCGACGGGGCATGGGGCCGAGGTGATCGCGCATCGGCGCCGCCCAGGCCGCGGCCGCGCCGCCGGGTGCGATCGCATGGCCGAAGGCGCGGTCGAAGGTCTCGGCACGGCGGGACCAAGAGTCGCGGATGTCCTCGACGAGGGCGTGGTTGGCGATCAATCGGCCGCCTCGACGATCGCCTCGAAGCGCGTCCTGGCACGGTCGGGCACCGCTTCGGGGATCGCGACCGTCGCCGGGTCGGCGTCGCCGACGGCGATCAGCATCACCATGCCCATGGCGTAGTGCGGCGAGCATTTGACGCCGTAGAGGCCGGGGACGGTCGGGGCGAACGCGATCTCCTCGTTGATCTGCCCCTTGAACGGCGCCGCGCCCTCGGGCGCCATGCCCTCGATGCTGGCCGCGTTGTGGCCGGTGGATGTCGCAAGGAACTTCACCGTGTCGCCGGGCGCGATGCGGAGGAAATCGGGTTGGTAGATCATCGGACCCGCCGCGCCGCGGTTCAGCATCTTCACCTCGAAGGTCTCGGCGACGGCGGGGGTCGCGGCGAGCACGAGGGCGGCGAGGGCGAGTTTCATGGCGTGGTCTCCTCGAAGGGGATGTGGCCCTTGACGAGGAGGCTGCGCACCCCGTCCCGGGGATCGACGTGGGCCGCGACCTCGACGCCGAAGACGGCGCGGATCGTGGCGGGGGTCAGCACCTCGGGCGGCGGCCCGAGGGCGACGACCCGGCCGGCCTGGAGAAGCAGCACGCGGTCGCAGTAGAGCGAGGCGTGGTTGAGGTCGTGCAGCGCCATCACCGCCGACACGGGGAGGCGGCGGATCAACGCGAGGAGCCCAATCTGGTGGCGGATGTCGAGGTGGTTGGTCGGCTCGTCGAGGAGCAGGATCGCCGGTTCCTGCGCCAGCGCCCGGGCGATGTGGGTGCGCTGGCGCTCGCCGCCGGAGAGGGTGTGCCAGAGGCGACCGGCGAGCGGGGCCATGTCGACGCGGGCGAGGGCGTCGTCGACGACGGCCGCGTCGGCGGGGCCGAAGGGGCGGAGCGCGTCGAGGTGGGGCGTGCGGCCGAGCTCCACCGCATCGCGGACGGTCAGCCGCTCGGCGGTCTCCGCCTGCTGCTCGACGAAGGCGAGGCTGCGGGCGACGGCGCGGCGGGAGAGGGCGCGGAGCGGCGTGCCGTCCAGCGTGACGGCGCCTCGCGTCGGGCGGTCGATGCCGGCGAGGAGGCGCAGGAGCGTGGACTTGCCCGAGCCGTTCGGCCCGACGATGCCGAGGCGCTCGCCGAGCGTCAGCGCGAGGTCGATGCCGTCGAGGATCGCGCGGCCGCCGGCATCGCGACCGAGGCCTCGGGCCGCGAGGCTCATGAGAGGCGCCTCGCGCGGATCAGGATGATGGCGAAGGCCGGGGCGCCGATCAGCGCGGTGACGATGCCGATCGGGACGACCTGTTTCGGGACGACCATGCGGCTGGCGATGTCGCAGGCGACGAGGAAGACCGCGCCGAGGACGGCCGAGGCGGGGACGAGCCGCCCGTGGCGGGCGCCGACGAGGAAGCGGGCGGCGTGGGGGATGACGAGCCCGACGAAGCCGATCGAGCCGACGAGCGAGACCATCACCGCGGTCATCAGCGTCGCCGCACCGATCAGCACCGCTTGCACGGGACGGATTGCGACGCCGAGCGAGGCGGCGGCATCGGCCCCGAAGGTGAAGGCGTCCAGCGCGCGGATCTGCCACAGGCAGACCAAGGTGCCGAGGAGTGCGATCGGGAAGGCCAGGGTCACGTCGGCCCAGCGCACGCCCGAGAGGTTGCCGAGCAGCCAGAACATGATGCCGCGGGCGGTCTCGGCATTGGCCGAGCGGGTGACGATGAAGGCGGTCAGCGCGTTGAAGAGCTGCGAGCCGGCGATGCCGGCGAGGATCGCCGCGGTCGGGCCGCTGCCCGCCGCGCGGGCAAGGAGGAGGACGCAGCCGAAGGCTGTGACCGCGCCGACGAAGGCGCCGGCGGAGAGCGAGACGAAGCCGCCGCCCACCCCGAGGATCGCCACGGCGACCGCCCCGGTCGATGCGCCAGCCGAGATGCCGAGGACGTAGGGATCGGCGAGCGCATTCCGGAGCAGCGCCTGCAGCACCACACCGGAGAGCGCCAGCGCCGCCCCGCAGCAGGCGGCGACGACGGCGCGCGCGAGCCGGTAGTCCCAGACGATGCCGGCGTCGATCGGGTCGACGGCGAGGCCGGCGCCGAAGAGATGGTTTGCCGCCGTCCGGGCAACGGTGCCGATCGGGATCGCGGTCTCGCCGAACGCCGCCCCCAGCGCGAGGGCGGCGAGGATCGCGAGGAGCGAGAGCAGGAGAGCGGCGAGGGGCTTCACGTCAGTTCGCGAGGCCGTAGGAGGCAAGCGCATCGGCGAGCTGCTCGATGCCGCCGATGACCCGGATGCCGGGCTCCATCGAGTCGGAGGTCATGGAAGCGATGCGCCCGTTCTTCGCCGCCTCCATCTGACTGGCGACCGGGTCGGCGGCGAGGAAGGCCTCCTTCTTCTCGATGTCATCGGCCTCGAAGCGGCGGCGGGTCATCTCCGCCGCGACGATCAGGGTCGGGTTCGCCCGCGCGATCGTCTCCCAGCCGACCGTCGGCCATTCCTCGTCGGACTGCACGACGTTCGTGATCCCGAGCGTGCTCATGATGTAGCCCGGCGCGCCCTTCTGGCCGGCGACGTAGGGATCGAGGTCGAGCTCCGGCGAGGAGAACCAGAAGACCGCCGAGATGTCGTCGATCTGCATCGCCGCGACCTTCTCCTTCGCGGCAGCCTCGCGCGCGCGGAGGTCGGCGACGAGCGCCGTCGCCTTGTCCTGCACGTCGAAGATCTGGCCGAGCTCGGCGATCGTCTGGTAGAGCACGTCGGTGGTGAAGGGCTCGAGCCGCGTGCCGTCGCCGCCGACCGTGTTGTCCTTGCCGACGCAGTCGGTCGGCAGGACATAGGTCGCGATGCCGAGGTCCTCGAACTGCTCGCGCGTGCCGACGATGCCCTGCGGGCCGACATGCCACTCGTATTGGGCGATCACCACGTTCGGGCGCTTGGCGACGATGCTCTCGAACGAGGGGTCGTTGTCGGCGAGCCGCTCGACCTTCGCGTTGACCTCGGCGAACTGCGGCAGCACGTCGGAAAACCAGACGCCGGTGCCGGCGACCTTGTCCGCGAGGTCCAGCGAATAGAGGATCTCGGTCGCCGCCTGGCCGAGCGACACGGTCGCGGCGGGCGCCTCGTCGAAGGTGACGTCGAAGCCGCAGTTCTGGAGCGTCAGCGGGTATTTCGTCGCTTCCGCCTGGGCGGCGGCGGCGAAGGCGGTCAGGCCTGCGAGGAAGCAGAGATTGCGCATGGTGTCTCCAGGGAACTGGCCGGTCGAGGCCCGGAGAGGCCGCAGGGCCGTGCTCGCCCGAAAGGACGATGGACGGCTTCCCACGGCAGGCACGCATCGCGCATCCCATCCCCCTCCGGGCCACCCCGCCCGGGTTTCGGTTCAAGCGCCGGCAGGTCTCCTGGCTCGCGGGTCTCGGAGGCCCTGCCGCCTTCCCGGAGCTCGCGCCCCAGTGGCATGTCGGCAGGTCTCTCGCCGCTTACAGTCGCGGGGGCGGCTCCGGTTTCGACCGCTGACGCGGCCGCCCGGATTCCCTCTTCGTCCTTGCGGACACCGGCCCGTCCCGAATGAACGCTCCCCGTCCCGCTGTCAACGGCCCGGTTCGACCGCGCTTTCCGAACCTGGGCAGATCGCGGCACGAGGGGCATGCGACGCCGGCCGATGCGGTCCCCTCTCGTCCTGCTGACGATGCTCGGCGTCCTGATGCCGGGGGCTTCGGGGGCGGCCGCTTCCGTCTTGCCGGGCGGGATGACGCCGGCCGGGGCCGCCTCAGCCGAGCGCGGCGACGATGGCGTCGAGGCCCTCGGTCAGCGCCGCGGGGCCGGGCTGGAGGATCAGCGGCGACTTGATTTCGACGATGCGGCCGGCGCGAACCGCAGGGATGGCGGCGAAG
>NZ_DAIUBO010000173.1:0-8459 GCF_036846665.1 Amaricoccus sp.
CCTCGGCCTCGCGGCCCGCTTCGTCTCGGGCTACCTGATCCAGCTCAAGCCCGACCTCGTCTCGCTCGACGGCCCGCCGGGCACCGATCACGACTTCACCGACCTGCATGCCTGGGCCGAGGTCTACCTGCCCGGCGCCGGCTGGATCGGCCTCGACCCGACCTCGGGTCTCCTGACCGGCGAGAGCCACATCCCGCTCGCCGCCACGCCGCATTACCGCAACGCCGCGCCGATCTCGGGCGTGGCAAGCTACGCCGAGGTCGACTTCGCCTTCGACATGAAGGTCGCCCGTGTCGCCGAGCATCCCCGCATCACCAGGCCCTTCTCCGAGGAAGCCTGGGAGGCGCTCGACGCGCTCGGCCGCAAGGTCGACGCCGCGCTCGAGGAGGGCGACGTGCGGCTGACCATGGGCGGCGAGCCGACCTTCGTCTCCATCGACGATTTCGAGAGCGACGAGTGGAACACCGCCGCCGTCGGCCCGATGAAGCGCGGCCTCGCCGACAAGCTGATCCGCCGGCTGCGCGACCGCTTCGCGCCGGGCGGCTTCCTGCATTACGGCCAGGGCAAGTGGTATCCCGGCGAGACCCTGCCGCGCTGGACCTTCTCGCTCTACTGGCGCCGCGACGGCAAGCCGATCTGGTCCGACCCCGACCTGATCGCCGAGGAGGCCGCCGCGACCGAGGCCGGACCGGGCGAGGCCGAGACGCTGCTCAGGTCCATGGCGACCGAGCTCGGCGTCGAGCCGGAGATGGTGACCGCGGCTTTCGAGGATCCGGCGGAATGGATCGTCAAGGAGGGCAACCTCCCCGAGAACGTCACCCCGGAGAACTCCAGGCTCGCCGACCCCGAGGAACGTCACCGCATCGCCCGCGTCTTCGAGCGCGGCCTGACCGAGCCCTCGGGCTACGTGCTGCCGATCCAGCGCTGGCAGGCCAAGGCGAGCGGCCATCGCTGGCGTTCCGAGCGCTGGAAGCTGCGCCGCGGGCATCTCTTCCTGGTGCCCGGCGACAGCCCGGTCGGCTACCGCCTGCCGCTCGGCAAGCTGCCTTATGTCCCGCCTTCGCAATTCCCCTACACCAACATCGCCGACCCGACCGAGCCGCGCGGCCCGCTGCCCGACCCGGTCGAAGGCCCGGGCCTGCATGTCCAGCGCATCGCCCATGCGACGGCCGACGACACCGTGCAGCAGGACCGCATCGAGCAGGAGCTCGGCGACCTCTCGGGCGCCGTGCGCACCGCGCTCTCCGTCGAGCCCCGCGACGGAAGGCTCTGCGTCTTCATGCCGCCGGTGGAGCGGGTCGAGGATTACCTCGAACTCGTCGCCGCCGCCGAGGCCGCCGCGAAAGCGATGGGCCTGCCGGTGCATATCGAGGGCTACGGACCGCCCACCGACCCGCGGCTCAACGTGATCCGCGTCGCCCCCGACCCCGGGGTGCTCGAGGTCAACGTGCATCCGGCGACCTCCTGGGAGGATTGCGTCGCCATCACCACCGGCGTCTACGAGGAGGCACGCCAATGCCGCCTCGGCGCCGACAAGTTCATGATCGACGGCAAGCACACCGGCACCGGCGGCGGCAACCACGTGGTCGTCGGCGGCGGAACCACGCTCGATTCGCCCTTCCTGCGCCGTCCCGACCTGCTGCGCTCGCTGATCCTGCACTGGCAGCGCCACCCCTCGCTCTCCTATCTCTTCTCCGGCCTCTTCATCGGGCCGACGTCGCAGGCGCCGCGCATCGACGAGGCGCGCCACGACGGGCTCTACGAACTCGAAATCGCGCTCGCGCAGATCCCGCCACCGCGCGCCGGCGAGCCGCCCGCGCCCTGGCTCGTGGACCGGCTCCTGCGCAACCTGCTCGTCGACGTGACCGGCAACACCCACCGCGCCGAGATCTGCATCGACAAGCTCTATTCCCCCGACGGCCCCACCGGCCGCCTCGGGCTGGTGGAGTTCCGCGGCTTCGAGATGCCTCCCGACCCGCGCATGAGCCTCGCCCAGCAACTGCTGATCCGCGCCACCATCGCCCGGCTCTGGACGAGCCCGCTCGCCGGCGACCTCACCCGCTGGGGCACCACGCTGCACGACCGCTTCATGCTGCCGCATTTCGTCTGGGAGGATTTCCTCGAGGTGCTGCGCGACCTCGCGCGCCACGGCTTCGACATGCGCGCGGAATGGTTCGAGGCCCAGGCCGAGTTCCGCTTCCCCTTCTGCGGCGAGGTGGAGGTCGACGGCGCGCATCTGGAATTGCGCCAGGCGCTGGAACCCTGGCACGTGCTGGGCGAGACCGGCGCCATCGGCGGCACGGTGCGCTATACCGACAGCTCGGTCGAGCGCCTCCAGGTCCGGCTCACCGCCGCCGACCCGGAGCGCTACACCGTCGCCTGCAACCGCCGCCGCATGCCGCTGCAGGCGACGGGCAGCAACGGCGTCTCGGTCGCCGCGGTGCGCTACAAGGCCTGGAAGCCGGCCATGGCGCTGCACCCGGTGATCCCGGTGCATGCGCCGCTGACCTTCGACATCTTCGACACCTGGACCGGGCGCGCCATGGGGGGCTGCACCTATCACGTCGCCCATCCCGGCGGGCGCAGCTACGACACCTTCCCGGTCAACGGCAACGAGGCCGAGGCCCGCCGCCTCGCCCGCTTCGAGCCCCACGGCCACAGCCCCGGCGCCTGGAGCCCGCCGCCCGAATCCGCCCATCCCGCCTTCCCGATGACGCTGGATCTGCGTCGGGCCCCGGGGATCTGAGCTTGGCGGCCCGCGACACCCATGCCGAGGACCAGGTGGCGCGGCTGCTCGAGGGCTACCGCCCGCCGCCCGGCGTCGCGGACGAACTGCTCGACCCCGAGGGAAGGATCCGCCCGGCCTGGCGCGGCTTCATACAGCATTTCGCCGGGCTGGGGCCCGAGGAGCGTGCCCGCCGCTTCGCGCGCGGCGACCAGTATCTGCGCGACGCCGGCGTCTTCTTCCGCCAGTACGGCGAGGGGTCCAGCGTCGAGCGCGCCTGGCCGCTCGCCCATGTTCCGATGCTGCTGGCGGAGGAGGAGCTCAGGCGCATCTCCGACGGCCTGCGCCAGCGCGCCGACCTGCTGGAGGCGCTGGCGGCCGATCTCTACGGGCCGAACCGCCTGGTCGCCGGCGGGCATCTTCCCGCGAGCCTCATCGCGCGCAGCCGCGAATGGCTGCGCCCGCTCGTGGGGGTGGCGCCCCGCGACGGCCATTACCTGCATTTCCTCGCCTTCGAGATCGGCCGCGGCCCGGACGGCACCTGGTGGGTGCTCGGCGACCGCACCCAGGCGCCCTCGGGTGCGGGCTTCGCGCTGGAGAACCGCGTGGCCACGGCGCGGGTCTATGCCGATCTCTTCGCCGAGGAGCATGTCCACCGGCTCGCGGGCTTCTTCCGCGCCTTCCGCGACGCGCTGCAGGGGCTCTCGGCCGATCCCCATGACGAGATCGGCATCCTCACGCCCGGCCCGCTCAACGACACCTATTTCGAGCATGCCTATATCGCGCGCTACCTCGGCTTCACCCTGCTCGAAGGCGAGGATCTCGGGGTCGAAGCCGGCCGGGTGATGATGCGCACCGTCGAGGGTAGCCGCCCGGTCAGCGTGCTCTGGCGGCGGCTCGACGCCGCCTTCGCCGATCCGCTGGAACTCGACGAGGCCTCGCGCATCGGCACGCCCGGCCTCGTGGGCGCGCTGCGCCAGGGCAGCGTCACCCTCGTCAACGCGCTCGGCTCGGGGGTGCTGGAGACACGCGCCCTGCTCGCCTTCATGCCGCGCATCGCCCAGGAGCTGCTCGGCGAGCCGCTGGCGCTGCCCAATATCGCCACCTGGTGGTGCGGCCAGCAGGCCGAGCGCGCGCATGTGATCAAGAACCGCGAGCGGATGATGATCGGCCCCGCGCACTCGACGCAACTGCCCTTCGAGGCGGATGCCACCACCATGCTCGGCGGCCAGATCCGCGACCCCGCCCTGCCCGCCCTCGACGCCTGGCTCGAGGCCGAGGGCGCCGATCTTGTGGGCCAGGAGGCGGTGACGCTTTCGACCACCCCGGCCTTCGTCGACGGCCGCCTGGTGCCGCGCCCCATGAGCCTGCGGGTCTTTGTCGCCCGCACCCCCCGCGGCTGGCAGGTGATGCCCGGCGGCTTTGCGCGCATCGGCCGCAGCGCCGAGCCCGAGGCCATCGCCATGCAGCGCGGCGGCGAGGCGGCGGATGTCTGGGTGGTCAGCGAGACCCCGGTCGAGCCGGTCTCCATGCTGCCGGGGCCCGCCACCTCCTTCGCCCGCATCAAGCCGGGCGCCCTGCCGAGCCGGGCGGGCGACAACCTCTTCTGGCTCGGCCGCTACGTCGAGCGCGCCGAGGGCGTCATGCGCTTCACCCGCGCCTGGCACGCCCGGCTCGCCGAGACCGCCGACCCCGGATCGCCGCTCCTGGAGCATTTCCGCGCGCATCTCGCCGGGATCGGCATCGACATCGCCGAGGCCCCGCCGGGGGCGCTGACCGATGCGCTCCGCTTCGCCGTGACCAGCGCGAGCCACGTGCGCGACCGCTTCTCCACCGACGGCTGGACCGTGCTCAACGATCTCGCGGCGGAGGCCACGGATCTCGGGCGGGGCATCGCGCCCGGCGACGAGACGGCGCGGGCCATGGGGGCGCTCCTGCGCCGGATCACCGGCTTCTCGGGCCTCGTGCACGAGAACATGTACCGCTTCACCGGCTGGCGCTTCCTCTCGATCGGCCGCGCGCTGGAGCGCTCGATCGCGGTGGCCGGCGCGCTGGCGGTGCTCGCCGACCCGGAAGCGCCGGAGGGCGCGCTCGATCTCGCCGTGGAGATCGGCGACAGCGTGATGTCCCACCGCCGCCGCTACTCCGTCACCACCAGCCGCGAGACGGTCGTCGACCTGCTCGCGCTCGATGCGATGAACCCGCGCGCCATCCTCTACCAGCTCTCGGAATTGCGCGATCATGCGGCCTTCCTGCCCGGAGTCGATCCGCTCGGGCCGCTGACGGAGCTGACCCGCGCCGTGCTCCAGCTCCACACCGGACTCGCGATCCAGACCCCGGACCGGCTCGACGACATGGCGCTGCGCGCGCTCCAGGCCGAGGTCGAGGGGCTTTCCGACCTGCTCTCGGAGACCTATTTCCGGTGAGCCCATGATCTACGACATCGGCCTGACCATCGGCTATCGCTACCAACGTGCCGCCGTGGCCGGTCGCCACCTCCTGCGCCTGATGCCCGCCGACCTGCCGGGGCAGCAGCGTCGGCTGAGCGGCAGCCTCGCCATCGCCCCCACGCCTTTCGAGCGCCGCGACGTGCTGGATTTCTTCGGCAATGCCGCGGTCGAGATCGCCTTTCGCGAGGCCCATGACGAGATCGCCTTCCGGGTCGCGGCACGGATCGAGCGACTGGCCCAGGCCTCGGTCTTCGACATCTCGCCCGGGCTCTACCGGCTCGCCGACGAGATCGCCGGCTATCGCGGCCTCGATCCCGAGGCGCCGCATCACTTCGTCGGCCCGAGCCCGCGCATCCCCGCCTCGCGCGAGATGGCGGCCTATGCCGCCGAACGGGCCGCGCCCGGCATGACGGTGCGCGAGGTGATCCGGGCGGTCGGCCTCGGCCTTCACGCCGATCTCGCCTACGACCCCCAGGCGACCAATGTGGAGACGACGCCGGCCGAAGCCTTCGCGCGGCGGCACGGCGTCTGCCAGGACTTCGCCCAGATCATGATCGCCTGCCTGCGCGGCATCGGCGTTCCGGCGGCCTATGTCTCGGGCTTCCTGCGTACCGAGCCGCCCCCCGGGGAGCCGCGCCTCGAGGGCGCGGACGCCATGCATGCCTGGGTGCGGGCCTGGTGCGGCTGGGAGGCCGGCTGGGTCGAGTTCGATCCCACCAACGCCGTCTTCGTCGCCGCCGACCATGTGGTCATCGCCCGCGGTCGCGACTACGGCGACGTCTCGCCGGTCAGGGGCGTGCTGCGCACCGCCGGCAGCCAGACCAGCGAGCAATCGGTGGACGTGGTGCCGGTCGGCATCTGAGCGATTGCGCGCGCTGCGAAAAGACCTAGTCTCGCCGCGACTGGCAGAGTGGAGGCTCCCCATGACCCGACCGCCGCTGACGGCCCTGGCCGTCGTCCTCGCATTCCTCGCATCCCCCGGCCAAGCGCAAGAGGCGCAGCCCGAGACCACGACGGCGCTGGCCGAGCGCGCCTCGGTGACCGCCGAGGACTTCATGGTCGCGACCGCCCATCCGCTGGCGACCCAGGCAGGCTACGAGGTGCTCGCGGCAGGGGGATCGGCCGCCGACGCCGCGGTTGCGGTGCAGATGATGCTCGGGCTCGTCGAGCCGCAGAGCTCCGGTCTCGGCGGCGGCGCCTTCCTGCTCTACTGGAACGCCGCCTTGGGCGAATTGACGACCTTCGACGGCCGCGAGACCGCGCCAGCCACCGCCGAACCCGGCTACTGGCTCGCGCCCGACGGAACCGCCGTGGGATTCTGGGACGGCGTCGTCGGCGGTCGCTCCGTCGGTGTGCCCGGCACGCCGAAGCTGATGGAGGAGATCCATGCCCGCTACGGCCGCGTCCCCTGGGCCGACCTGCTCGCGCCCGCCATCGACACCGCCGAGGCAGGCTTCGAGATCTCGCAACGCATGGCCGACGCCATCGTCGAGGGGCAGGAACAGCGGCTCGACGCCTTCCCGGCGGTCAAGGCCTACTTCTTCGACGACGACGGCAGCCCGAAGGCCGAAGGCAGCCTGCTGCGCAATCCCGCCTATGCCCGCACGCTCCGCCTGCTGGCGGCGGAAGGGACGGCGCCCTTCTACACCGGGTCGATCGCGCGCGACATCGTCGCCGCGGTCCGCACCGAGACGAACCCGGGCGAGCTGACGCTCGCCGATCTTGCCGGCTACCAGGTCAGGGAGCGCGCGCCGGTCTGCCTGGACTACCGGGCCTACGAGGTCTGCGGCATGGGCCCGCCCAGCTCCGGCGCGCTGACCGTCGGACAGATCCTCGGCATCCTGTCGCACTGGGATCTGGGTCGGCCCGGCGCCAACACCGACATCGACCATCTCTTCATCGAGGCGTCGAAACTCGCCTACGCCGACCGCGGCCTCTACATGGCCGACAGCGATTTCGTGAAGATGCCCGCGGGCCTGCTCGACCCCGCCTATCTCGAGAGCCGCGCCGCGCTCATCGACCCCGGCGCCGCCATGGGCACCGCCGCGCCCGGCGAGCCGCCCTGGGAGGAGACGCGGCTCTATGGCCCCTCGGCAGACCAGCCGGAATTCGGCACGTCGCATTTCGTGATCGTCGACCGCTACGGCGACATGGTCTCGGCCACCACCACCATCGAGACCGGCTTCGGCAGCCGGGTGATGGTCGACGGCTTCCTGCTCAACAACGAGCTGACCGACTTCTCCTTCGAGCCCGAGGCCGACGGCAAGCCCGTCGCCAACCGGGTCGAGGGCGGCAAGCGTCCCCGCTCCTCCATGGCGCCGACCATCGTGCTCGAGAACGGCGAGCCGCGCCTGCTGATCGGCTCGCCCGGCGGCTCGCGCATCATCGAATACGTGGCCCAGAGCCTGATCGGCATCCTCGATCTCGGCCTCGACCCCCAGGAGGCGATCGACCGGCCGCATGTGGTCAACCGGAACTCCGACACCACCGAGGTCGAGGAAGGCCCCGGCGCCGAAGCGACCATCGCGCGGCTCGCGACCTTCGGCCATGCGGCCGAGGCCGCCAACCTGAATTCCGGGCTTCACGCGATCCTGATCGGGGACGGCACGCTCACCGGCGCCGCCGACAAGCGCCGCGAGGGCCTCGCGATGGGCGACTGATCTCCGGCCCTCCTCCGGCGTCCTGCCACGTCTCGGAAGCACGGGCGGCAGTCAAATCCTCGCGACGCATAGTGACGCGATCAGACCGTCGGTCGGCAGGGCCTCCGATCGCTCACGGTCGCTCCACACCCGCGACGCCATCCTCAGGCGCCGCGTCCGCGATCTCCAGGATCAGCTTGCGCCGCACCGCGCGGGCGAAGGACGGCCCGTCCTCGGCGGTGACCACGAAGGCGCCCGGCCCGCCGATCAGCTGCCCGGCGAATTCGGCCTCGAGATTGCCGGCCCGCGGCCGCCCCGAGCAATTGCCGCGGCAGAGGATCGCCAGCCCGTTGATCACCACATCCGCGCCCAGCACCACGTCGCGCGCCGCCGCGATGCTCGGCCCGCTGCCGTTCCACGCCGAATCCGCGGAGAGGTCGATCACCCGGCGGCCGCCCTCGAAGCCGTTGCCCTCGATCAGCGCGAGGCCCCTGACCAGCGCCGCGCCGATCGCGTTCGAGCCAAAGGCCCGCCGCGGCGCCGCCACCAGCGCCGCGCCGAAAGCGCGCGCATCCGCCTCGCCGGCGAGCCCCGTCCAGTCCACCACCACGTCCTGGCTCGCCGCGCTGGCCCATTCGACGTAGG